>JBLNBI010000305.1:0-13328 GCA_050259815.1 Actinomycetota bacterium
GTCCGACATGGTCGGGAAGGCGATGTCCGGCGTCACGCCCCGCAACTGGGTGGTGCCCCCGTTGATGCGGAAGAACTGGGCGATGGTGAGCTTGAGGTCGCCGTATTCCGGCTTGCTGCTCTTGGCGATCTGGTCGATGTTGAGCATGCTCTGGACGGTGCCCTTGCCGAAGCTCTGTTCGCCGATGACGACGCCCCGGCCGTAGTCCTGGATGGCGGCGGCGAAAATTTCGGAAGCCGAGGCGGAGCCCCGGTTGATGAGAACCCCGAGGGGGCCGTCCCAGGCGGTGCCTGCCTTGGTGTCGGCTTCCACCACCACCTTGCCCCGGGCGTCCCGCTCCTGCACCACCGGGCCCTTGTCGATGAACAGGCCGGTGAGATCGATGGCTTCGCGGAGAGAGCCGCCGCCGTTGTTGCGCAGGTCGATGAGGATGGCGTCCACCTTGTCCTTCTTCAATTCGCCCACCAGGCGCTCCACGTCCCGGGCAGCGCTGCGGTAGTCGGGATCGCCCTTCTGGCGGGCGCCGAAGTCCTCGTAGAAGGTGGGCAGGGCGACCACGCCGATGCGCCTTGCCGTTTGGCCGTCCTTGACGGTGAGGAGGGATTTCTTGGCAGCCTGCTGCTCCAGGCTGACCTTCTTGCGGACGAGGGTGACCCGCTTCTGCTTGCCGTCGAGGCCGGCGGCGGCCGGCAGGACGTCCAGGACCACCACGGAGTCCGCGTTGCCCCGGATGAGGCCGACCGTGTCGTCCAGGCGCCAGCCGATCACGTCGGTCATGGCCTCCTTCTCGCCCTGGGCGACGCCGACGATGCGGTCCCCCACCTTGAGCTGCTTGGAGAGGGCGGCGGGGCTGCCGGGCACCAGTTCCCGGACGACGGTATAGCCGTCCTTCTCTTCCAGGACGGCGCCGATGCCCACCAGGGAGAGCTTCATGGAAATGTCGAAATTCTCCGAAGCCTTGCGGCCCAGGTAGTTGGTATGGGGCTCCACCGCCATGGTGTAGGCGTTCATGAAGGCCTGGAAGGCGTCCTCGCTCTTCATGTGGCCCATGCGCTTGATGAAGTGGTCGTAGCGCTTGTCCAGGGTCTGGACGATGGCGTCCTTGTCCTTGCCGGCCAGCTTCAGCTGGAGCCAGTCGTTCTTGACCCGCTGCCGCCACAGTTCGCGGACTTCATCCTCGGATTTCGCCCAGGGCGACTTGCTGCGGCCGTATTGCAGGCTGTCGTCCTGGCGGAAGTCGAATCCCTGCTTCAAGAGCGTGCGGGCGTAGGCGTAACGCTCGGTCAGGCGCTTGACGTAGAGGTTGAAGATGGCGAAGGGCAGCGCCAGGTTCTCGTCGAGGATGGCGTCGTCCAGCTTGGTGCGGGCCTGCTGGCCCAAGGCATCCACGTCGGCCTGGACGAAGAAGAGCTTCTCGGGGTCGAGGTGCTTGAGGTAGAGGTCGAAGATCTTGGCGGACAAGGCATCGTCCAACTGCTGGTTCCGGTAGTGGTAGCGGTCCAGCAGGGCGGCGGCGAAATGGGCCGCCCGAGCCTGCTGTGCTTCCGGCTGCAGGTCGGTGAAGGCTTGTCCCGTCTCTAGGGAGAGGGCGGGTCCGGCAATTGCAAGGCCCAGGGCCAGGAGTAGTGCTTTGATCTTCATCGGGTCTTTCCAAAGGGTTCCGCTGGGCAGCATGGTAACGCCGGCAGGGAGGGGCGTCGTGTCGTGATTTTGTGACAGCGCCCCACCGCAGACCATGGAATGGGCGATTGGTTCCTCCGGGCCGCGATCAACCCTTTGCGTCCAGGACGACCCGGTAACGGGCCTTGTTGTCCCGCAGATGCTGCAAGGCGTCGTTCACCCGGCTCATGGGGAAGTGCTCCACCTGGGGCAGGATGCCGTGGCGGGCGCAGAAGTCGAGCATGGTCGCCATGGTTGCCGGGGAGCCGGTGGGCGAAGACGACAGGCTGCGCTGCTGGGACATCAGGGCGAAGACCGGAACGGGGATGGGGTCCAGCACCGCTCCGACCACATGCAGGCGGCCGTTGGGGCCCAGGGTGCCGATGAAGGCGTTCCAGTCCAGGGAGACGTTGGAAGTCACCAGGACGAAGTCCAGGGTGCCGGCGATGGCCTTCAATTCCGCCCGGTCCACGCTGGAAACCACCCGGTGGGCGCCCAGGGCGACGGCCTCGTCCCGCTTCGATGGTGAAGAGGTGAAGGCAGTCACCTCGCAGCCCCAGGCGTTCAGGAAACGCACGGCCATGTGGCCCAGGCCGCCGATGCCCACCACGCCCACCCGGTCGGTGGGCTTGACGCCGTGCAGCACCAGCGGGCTGAAGACGGTGATGCCGCCGCAGAAAAGTGGGCCGGCCGCCGCCGGATCGAGGCCGGCGGGCAGGGGGATGGCCCAGGCCCAATGGGCCCGCAGCCGGTCGGCGAAGCCGCCGTGGCGGCCGACGATGGTGGCCTCCACCTGGTTGCACAGGTGGTGCTGGCCTTCCATGCAGGGGTGGCAGTGCATGCAGCTGCCCCGGTTCCAGCCGATGCCGACCATCTGCCCGACGGCCAGGCCCCGGGCCCGGGGACCGACGGCCACGATCCGGCCGACCGCCTCATGGCCGGGAACGAAGGGGTAGGCCGTCATCCGCCACTCGTTGTCCAGCATGGACAGGTCGGAGTGGCAGATGCCGCAGTAGTCCACCTCGATTTCCACCTCCTCCTCGCCCAGGGGGCCGGGGTCGAAGTCGAAGGGGTGCAGGGGGGCTCCCGGGGCGTCGGCCGCCCAGGCGCGGATAGGTAGGTTGGTGCCGTTCATGGTCTTCTCCTGTTCGATACAGCCGCTGCTGCCGCAGCTTGATATTTTCCCGGCATTGTAGGTCATGCCCGGTCAAGCGCTAGTCATTGGCTTCCTGCTCCGCCGGCGACGGGGAGGACAGGTCGGCGGGCAGGGTGAAATAGAAGGTGGCGCCCTGGTTGGGCTCGGATTCCACCCAGATGCGCCCGCCGTGGCGCTGGATCACCCGGCGGCAGACGGCGAGCCCGATGCCGGTTCCCGGATAGGCCTGCTGGGAGTGGAGGCGCTTGAATATGTCGAAGATGCGCTGGTGGTGCTTCCGGGCGATGCCGATGCCGTTGTCCCGCACCGCGAAGACCCATTCATTACCCAGCCGCCGGGCGGAGACGTGGATTTGCGGCGGTTTGTCGCCCCGGTACTTGATGCCGTTGTCGATCAGGTTCTGGAGGACCTGGGCGAGCTGGATGCGGTCTCCCATCACGACGGGCAAGTCGCCCCGGGTGATGGTGGCGCCGTTCTCGGCGATGGCTTTCTGCAGGGAGGCCACAGCGTCGTCGAAGATCAGGCGGAAATCGGTGATCCCGAAGGGGCGGGACGGGGAATCGACCCCGGAGTAGATGAGGAGATCCTGGATCAGCTCGTGCATCCGTTCCACATGGTGGACCAACTGGCCGATCCAGACGTCGGCCTGGTCGTTCAGCCGGCCCCGGAATTCCTTCTGGAGCAACTGGGCGAAGCCGCTGATGGAACGCAGGGGAGTCTGCAGGTCGTGGGCGGCGACATAGGTGAATTGCTGCAATTCCAGGTTGCTGCGTACCAGTTCGTCGTTGGCGCCGGACAACTGGGCGGTGCGTTCCTCCACCCGCCGTTCCAGCTCGTCGTTGGCCCTTTGCAGGGCTTCTTCCAGGCGTTTCCGCTCGGTGATGTCGAAACAGGCGCCGATATTGCGTACTGGCTCCTTTCCGCCTGGCGTATCCCGAAACAGGGTGCGCCCCCGCCAGACCAGCCAGCGGATCTGGCCGTCGGGCCGCACCACACGGTGCTCGCTGTGCACCAGGCCGTCGCTGGACGGGTCCATAGATCGGTCAAGGGCGGCTCGTATCTCGTCCCGGTCTGCCTCGTGGATCAGGCCGAAGGCCTGCTGCCAATCCATCTCGGAACAGGGGTCCAGCCCCAGGATGTCGCACAGCTCGGGGGAAAGTCGCACCCGGCCGGTTTCCAGGTTGGTGTCGTAGGTGCCGATATCCGCCGCCGCATTGGTCAGCCGCATGAGCTCTTCCCGCTCCCGCAGGGCTTCTTCCGCTTCCTTGCGCTGGCTGATGTCGAGGGCGATACCGCTCATGCCGATCACTTCGCCGCTTTCCCCGTCGTAGTGGCCCCGGCCGACCACTGCCACCCAGTGCCCGCTCCCGTCCGGCCACAGGACGCGAAGCTCCAGGTTGTATTCCTGGTGCTCTTCCAGGGCCCGGGATACCGCCTTCTCGGCCATGGTCCGGTCGTCGGGATGGAGGGCACCCAGGAACAGCTGGAAGGTCATAGGCTCGTCCAGGGGGATGCCGAACAGTTGCCGGCAGCGCTCGGACCACACCATGTCGCCGGTGCGCATATCCCAATTCCAGGTGCCGATGTCGGCGCCCCGCACCGCCATGGCCAACTCCTCCCGACTGCGGCGCAGGGCCTCCTCCGCCGCCTTGCGCTCGGTGACGTCCCGGATGATCACCGTCATTTGCCATTGGCCACCCACCCGGGTCTTGGCGATGGAGGCTTCGATGGGGAATTCCTCCCCGTCGGACCGCAAGCCCAGGAAGGTGCCGGCCTGACCCATGGCCCGGGAGGAGACACCCTTTTCCAGGAAGCGCTGGACATGCTGCCGGTGGGTTTCCCGGAAGCGCTCGGGAATGAAGCGGTCGTGGGGGGTGCCGATCACGTCCTCGGCCCGGCACCGGAACATCCGGCAGGCCGCCGGATTGACCAGGACGATGCGCTGGTCGGTATCGATGCTGAGGATGGCGTCGGTGCTGGAGTCGATGAGGGCGGCCAGGCGGGCGCGGCTCTCGGCGAGCGCTTCCTGGTAGGTGCGGCTCTCGGTGATGTCGATGACCACCCCGGCGCAGCCCACGGGACGGCATTCCCCGTTGTCGCCGGCAAAGAAGGTCCGCCCCTTGGCCCTTACCCAGCGCAGGGTGCCGTCCGGCCGGACCAGGCGATGCTCGTCCTCGAAGTCGGCGGCGATCTTGGGGTCGGTGGCGGCGGCGATCTTGGCCATGACCCGCTCCCGATCGTCGGGATGGACAATTCGGGCGATATCCTGGACGGATATCGGGGTGTCCTCCCGGGGCAGGCCGGCGATGGCTCGCATTTCCGGCGACCAGTGGATTTCGCCAGTGGCGAAGTCCACATCGTAGATGCCGAGCCCGGCCGCCTGGGCGGCGAATCGCAACCGGGTTTCCCGGTCCCGGAGGGCGAGGACACCGGTGCGGCGCTCAGCCAAGCGGCGTTCCTTCCTGACGGGCCCATGGGCGGGGCCGGCGCCAGGACGCAGGTGGGAAAGGAACTGCCTCAACGACGTCATCCCGGATCTCCTTGCTGGATATTGCTCTTTCTTTACCAGCCCCATTGAAGCATCGACATGACAATTGCAACTATGGGCGCAACTCCCTATTTTGGGTTGCGGAATGGACGCCATGCCCCGATGTGTGGAACACCCATTGAATATATGAGTTGTTCCTAATGAACTGATAATCCTATGCTTGGCGATGGGACGTTCCGAATGGGGGGAAATGCGTAATTTCCTTGCAGGGATGTTGTAGGTGCCGCTCCCTGGTATTGGCTCAAGGCCCGGGCCGGCCGAGGAGATGGATGCTGAACCGGTCGTCGCCATCGGTCCAGCATCGAACCGGGCGCCACCCGGCGCTTTCCGCCAGGGACTGGAAGTGGGGGACCGGGTATTTGTGGGAATTCTCGGTGTGGATCGACTCGCCGGCGTCGAAGCGGAAGGTCTTGCCGAGGAGGCGGACCTGTTGGGGCCGCTCGCTTACCAGGTGCATCTCGATCCGGCCATGATGGGGGTTGTAGCGGGCCTCGTGGCGGAAGGCGGCGACGTCGAAATCGGCGTCCAGCTCCCGGTTGAGCCGGATGAGGAGGTTGAGGTTGAAGGCGGCGGTGACGCCGCCGGGATCGTCGTAGGCCGGCAGCAGGACCGTCGGGTCCCGGGTGGTGTCGACGCCGATCAGCATCCAGGCTTCCGGCCCCAGGCTATCGGCCATGCGGGCGAGGAAATCCCGGGCTTCCCCGGGGTCGAGGTTGCCGATGGTGGAGCCCGGAAAGAAGCACAGGTGCCGGCAGGCGGCGGTACGCAGTTCCGGGGGCAGGCGCAGGGGCTGGTTGAAGTCGGCCACCAGCGGATACATGGGCAGGCTGGAAAACTCGGCCTTCAGCATGGCCACGGAAGCTTCCAGGCAATGGGGGGCGATATCGATGGGGACATAGGCCCGGGGGGCCTCCAGCTGCCGCAGCAGCAGGGGAGTCTTGCGGCTGGAGCCGCTGCCGATCTCGATCACCACCGCCGAGGTACCGACGGCCTCGGCCATTTGCCGGGCGTGGCGGCGGAGCAGGGCAATCTCGTTGCGGGTCGGGTAGTACTCTTCCAGGGTGGTGATCTGTTCGAAAAGCTCGGAGCCCCGCCGGTCATAGAGCCAGGTGCAGGGGATGCTCTTCTGGGGACGGGCCAGGCCGTCCAGGGCTGCCCAGGCGAAGGCGGCCCGGCTGTCGAGATGGGGTTGGATTGTCATGGGTCGTCGGCCAGGCGCAGACCGCTGAACTGCCAGCGCTGGTGGGGATAGAAGAAGTTGCGGTAGGTGGGGCGCAGGTGGCCTGCCGGGGTGGCGCAGGAGCCGCCCCGCAGCACGAACTGGCCGCACATGAACTTGCCGTTGTATTCGCCCACGGCGCCGAGGGCGGGACGGAAGCCCGGGTAGGGCAGGAAGGCGCTGGCGGTCCATTCCCATACGTCGCCGAAGAGTTGCCGAAGTCCGTTTCCGGCGGCGGCGATCGGGCGCAGGTGGCCGCTGTCGGCGAAATTGCCGGCCACCGGCATTGCGGCGGCGGCGTGTTCCCATTCGAATTCGGTGGGCAGGCGCCGGCCGGCCCAGCGGGCAAAGGCGTCGGCCTCGAAATAGCTCACCTGGGAGACCGGCGCGCCCAGGTCCAGGGGTTCCAGGCCCCGGAGGCCCATCTGCCACCAGCCGCCGTCCTTTTCCTGCCAGTAGAGGGGGCTGTTCCACTCTTCGGTTTGGACCCGGGCCCAGCCGTCGGAAAGCCAGTGGGCGGGCGTGCGGTAGCCGCCGTCGGCCATGAACTCCAGCCATTCCCGGTTGGTGACCGGCCGGGACGCCAGGGCGTAGGGGCGGAGATAGACCCGATGGCGGGGACCTTCGCAGTCGAAGGCGAAGCCCTCTCCGGCATGCCCGATTTCCACCAGGCCGCCGTCGAACCCATGCCAGGCCGGGGAACCGTCTTCCGTGGCGGCCGGAGAAGGCTTGCCGCCGGCACTGCTGTAGGCCGGGCACAGGGGATTCTGGGCAAAGAGGTGGAGAAGATCTGTGAGGAACAGTTCCTGGTGCTGCTGTTCGTGGTGCAGGCCCAGTTCCACCAGGGATGCGGTTGCCGGGGCGATGCCGCTTTCCAGGAGTCCGTCCATGGCCTCATCCACTGCCCGGCGGTAGGCAAGAATGTCCGCCAGGGGCGGGCGGGTGAGAAGGCCCCGGCGGGGGCGGGGATGCCGGGCGCCGACGGTCTCGTAGTAGGAGTTGAACAGGTACGGATAGTCCTCGGAAAACCATCGGTAATCCGGCACCAGGGGTTTTAACAGGAATTGCTCGAAGAACCAGGTGGTGTGGGCCAGGTGCCATTTGCCGGGGCTGGCGTCATCCATGGACTGGACGGTCAAATCCGCCTCCCCCAGGGGGGCGGCCAGGGATTCCGTCCGGGCGCGGATGTCTCGGTAGCGGGCGGCGAGGCAGTCCCGGGCAGGGGCGGTGGCTTGAGCCGTGGGTGCGTTCACTGTTCTTCCTGGGCGTCGGGGCGCCGATGCGGTCGTGGCCGTTCCGGCGGTTCATGCTTCGGCACCGGGCTCCTGGAATTGGTTCGCTGCCGGTCGTGGGGAGGTTTTGTGCCAATCCGGTTAGGATTTTTCCTACAGGAGTTCAGCAAATCCCCTGACAAAATCCTCATTTACTGACTGACAGTCTTTTCCGATACGGGCAATATGGATACCGTGGACGGGCCTTGAGCCCATCCGGGCATAAATCACAATGTCCTGACAAAATCCGTATCTCCTGGCCAATGGCATTTTTCTTGCCAGGAGCATGGATACACTGGACAGGTTTCAAGCAATTTCAAGCGGAGGACACCATGAAAACCATTCTTTTGGTCGATGATTCGGCAACCATCCTACTCAGCATTTCCAATGTGCTTTCCAAGGCAGGGTATGCCGTGGAAAAAGCCGGCAATGCCGCGGAGGCCCTGAAGAAATTCAGTGCCGGCGCCAAGATCGACCTGCTCATCACCGACCTCAACATGCCGGGCATGAACGGCATCGACTTCATCAAGGAAGTCCGCAAGCTGCCCGCCTACAAGTTCATGCCCATCCTGTTCCTCACCACCGAGTCCCAGCAATCCAAGCGGGCCGAGGCGAAGGCGGCCGGGGCGTCGGGATGGCTGGTCAAGCCGGCCACCGCCGATGAGCTTCTCAACACCATCAAGCTGGTAATGCGCTGACCATGCAGAGTACCTCGGCCTATTACAGTAGGCTTTCCGTGGTGGTCGGCATCGTCGCCCTCGGGGTGGCGCTGACCGTCTATTTTTTCAACCAGTGGTTCCATCAGAGCTTGCTGCCCTGGCTGGGCTTCACCTCTCCCTTCGGAGACATGGTGGGCGCGGTGGTCATCGTCCTGGCGACCCACCTCGGGCAACGGCTGGTGTCCATCGCCTTCTACCGGGACCAGAGCCTCGGCAGCGAGGCCGAACGGGCCCGTCAGGACAAGCTGGAGGCGGAGCGCCTGGATGCCCTCAAGCAGGTGGCCGACGAACTGCGCCATTTCGGCAAGTTCAAGGAAATGGTCAGCGGGCAGTTGTCCCTGACCATCCAGGATACGGAAACCGCCGCTTACCAGATCGTGGAGCGCCTCAGCACCATCGACGGCACCGTCTCCAGGCTGGATCGCTTCGTCGCCGAGTCCAATGACGAATCCGCCCGGAACGCCGCCGCCACCAACGCCCGCATCGAGCAGAACAAGCGCCTCATCGATACCATGCGGCTGTACATCTCCCAGCGGATCGAAGAGGGGCGGCGGGACCAGGAGCGGGTCAACGAGGTGGTTCGCGCCGCCCATTCCCTGGAGTCCCTGGTCCAGCTGATCCGCGAAATCGCCAAGCAGACCAACCTGCTGGCCCTGAACGCCGCCATCGAGGCGGCCCGGGCCGGCGAGGCGGGGCGGGGCTTCGCGGTGGTGGCGGACGAGGTGAGGAAGCTCTCCAGCGAGACCGAGGATGCGGTCAACCGGATCAACCAGGGCATCTCGGACATGGCCCAGGCCATCGAGTCCCAGTTCCAGGACAAGCTCTCCCAGACCAACCTGGACAAGGACCAGGAGGTGCTGGACAGCTTCGCCTCCCAGCTGGACGAACTGGGCCGGGATTACGCCGCCCTGGTCGCTACCCAGGGGGAGGTCATGCAGACCATTTCCGGCAGCAGCCAGGAACTGGCCAGCATGTTCATGGACGCCATCGCCGGCGTCCAGTTCCAGGACGTGACCCGCCAGCAGATCGAAACCGTCATCGACGCCCTCAGTCGGCTCAACGATTTCCTTGGGCGCATGGCGGACCGGCTGGAGCGGCCGGAGGACGAGAATCTGGCCCATGAATCCATGACCCAGCACCTGGAGCAGATTTTCGACACCTACGTCATGCATTCCCAGCGCCAGTCGCACCAGGCAGCCGTCTTCGGGACGGACGATGGGGGTGCTTCCGACAACGGACCCAAAGTGGAGCTCTTCTGATGGCCAATAACTGCCTTTCCATTGATCGCGACCTCACCATCTACCATGCGGCCGACCTCAAGAAGGAGCTTCTCGACGCCCTGGCGGCCGGCGACCAGCTGGACCTCGACCTTTCCCGGGTGGAGGAAATGGACACCGCCGGCATGCAGCTCCTGATCCTGGCCAAGCAGGAGGCCACCCACCAGGGCAAGGCCATGCGCATCGTCCAGCACAGTGCGGCGGTGCGTGAGGTGATCGAGTTCTACAACATGGCCGCCTTTTTCGGCGATCCGCTGGTCATCCTGGCCAGCGAACCCGCCTGACGCATCCTGAACCGACCGGAGGGGTAATGGAAGAGATCATTCAGGTGTTCGTGCACGAAGCCCGGGACCAACTCGCCGAGCTGGAGGCCGGACTCATGCGCCTGGAACAGGGGGAGCGGGATCCGGAACTCATCAACGCCATCTTCCGGGCGGCCCACACCGTCAAGGGGGCGGCGGGCGTGGTGGAAATCCGGGCCATCGAGCGCTTCACCCATTCGGTGGAAAACGTCCTGGACCGGGTTCGCAACAATGAACTCGACCTCTCCAGGGAGCTGGTTTCCGTTCTCCTGGCCTGCAGCGACCATATCCTCGGCATGCTGGACAAGGTGGAAGCCGGCCAGATGGCCGACGGGGAGCTGGCCAGCGATCAGGACCAAGTCCTGATCGACAAGCTTTCCGCCCATCTCAACGGCGGGGTGGTGCCTGCCCAGGCCCAGGCCCAGGCCAAGCCCGCCCATCCGGATGTGCCGGTCGCCGACGTGGATGTGAGCGGCGGCGGCCACGTGGCCAACGATGCCTGGCATATCTCCGTGCGTTTCGGCCGGGACGTGCTGAAGAACGGCATGGACCCGCTGGCCTTCCTGCGCTACCTCCTGTCCCTGGGCGAGATCGTCCATGTCGTCACCTTGTTCGACGCCCTGCCGCCGGCGGAGGACATGGATCCGGAGAACTGCTACCTGGGCTTCGAGGTGGATCTGCGCAGCTCGTCCGACAAGGCGGCCATCGAGCGGGTCTTCGACTTCGTTCGCGATGAATGCGAGCTGCACATCCTCCCGCCCCACAGCCGCATCGAGGAATACGTGGCGCTGATCGAATCCCTGCCGGAGGAGAACATGCGCCTGGGCGAGATGCTGGTGAAAAGCGGCGCCCTGACCCAGCAGGAGCTGGAAATGGGGCTCCACCGCCAGCAGCAGGATGCCTTCGCCGGCTTGGCCGAATCCGCCGAATCCCCGCCGCCCCTGGGCAGGATCCTGGTGGAAGAGCACGTGGTGCATCCGGAACTGGTGGAGGCCGCCGTCACCAAGCAGAAGCAGGTGACTGAGAAGAAGGCCGCCGAAGCCCGCCTCATCCGGGTCCAGGCCGACAAGCTGGACCAGCTCATCGACCTAGTGGGCGAACTGGTCATCGCCGGCGCCAGCGCCAATCTGTTGGCCATGAAGAGCCGCCAGACGGTCCTGGTGGAATCCACCTCCATCCTCAACCGGCTGGTGGAAGATATCCGGGACGCCGCCCTGCAACTGCGCATGGTGCAGATCGGCGAGACCTTCAACCGCTACCACCGGGTGGTTCGGGACATCAGCAAGGAATTGGGCAAGGACATCGAGCTGGCCGTCCGGGGCGGTGAGACCGAACTGGACAAGTCCGTGGTGGAGAAGATCGGCGACCCCCTGATGCACCTGGTGCGCAACGCCATGGACCACGGCATCGAGCCCACCGAAGTCCGGGTGGCCAAGGGCAAGCCGGCCCGCGGGCGGGTGCAGCTCAATGCCTATCACGACTCGGGCAGCATCGTGATCGAGGTTTCCGACGACGGCGGCGGCATCGATGCCGAGAAGGTGCGGGCCAAGGCCATCGAGCGGGGACTCATCGGCGCCGGCCAGAGCATCTCGGAACAGGAGATCATCAACCTGATCTTCGAGCCGGGGTTCTCCACCGCCGAAAAGGTCTCCAACCTGTCGGGCCGGGGCGTCGGCATGGACGTGGTCAGGAAGAATATCCAGGCCCTGCGGGGCAGTGTCGAAGTCAGCACGGAATTGGGGCAGGGCAGTCGTTTCACCATCCGCCTCCCCCTGACCCTGGCCATCATCGACGGCTTCCTGGTCGGGGTGGAGCAGGCCTCCTACGTCATTCCCCTGGACAACGTGGTGGAGTGCCTGGAACTCCAGTATCTCGACAGCGATTGCCATTACCTGAACCTGCGGGGCGAGGTGCTGCCCTTCGTCCGCCTGCGGGAGCTGTTCCAGGTGGCCGGGCAGCGGCCCAAGCGGGAAAACGTGGTGGTCGTCCGCTACGCCGGCCAGAAGGCGGGCATCGTGGTGGATGAGCTGCGGGGCGAGTTCCAGACCGTCATCAAGCCCCTGGCGTCGCTGTTCCGGCATCTACAGGGCATCGGCGGCTCCACCATCCTCGGCAGCGGGGAAGTGGCCCTGATCCTGGATATCCAGGCCTTGATCCAGCGCTGCATCGGCGGCGAAGAAGACAAAAACAGAATAAGTACCCTATATCGGCCGGCCCTTCCGGAAACGGCCAACTAAGTACAAGAGACGAAGGGGGAGACAATGTTTGGAAATTTGAAAATCGGCACCAAGCTGGCCATCGGCTATGGCCTGGTGATCCTGCTGTTGGTCGTCGTGGCCACCATCGGCGGTCTGCGTCTAGCCAAGATCAACGAGGAAATTGACCTTCTGGTCAATGACCGGTTTCCCAAGACGGTTTGGGCCAATGACATGATCGATAACGTCAACCTCATCGCCCGGACCATGCGCAACAGCCTGCTGGTGAAATCCGAGGAAGACGTCAAGAAGGAGCTGGGCCGCATCGAGGAATCCCGCAAGACCATCGGGGAAATGCTCGATAAGCTGGAGAAGACGATCAAGACCGAGCGGGGCCTGGAGATGCTAAAGAAGATGAAGGAGAACCGGGCGGCCTATATCGGCGCCCAGGGAAAATTCATCGACTTGGTCAAGGCCGGCAAGCGCGAAGAGGCGACGGATTACCTGCTGACTTCCGTCCGCCAACTCCAGGCAACCTACATCGCCTCCATCAGCGACCTCATCAATTTTCAGAGCGAACTGATGACCGCCAGCGGCAAGGAGGCTAATGCCCTTGCCACCTCCAGCCTCCAGCTCATCGTCACCCTGGCCGTCGTTGCCGTCTTGCTGGCCGGGGTTGCCGGCTTCACCATCACCCGCAGCATCACCCGGCCCCTGGGTAACGCCATGGAAGCGGCCAACCGGCTGGCGGCCGGTGACCTGACGGTCGATATCGACTCCAAGACAAAGGATGAGACCGGCCTGCTCCTGGCCGCCATGCAGGAGATGGTGGGCAAGCTGTCCCACATCATCGGTGAAGTGCGGGGTTCGGCGGACGCCCTGTCCAGCGCAGCGGAGGAGGTGTCGGCGACGGCCCAATCCCTGTCCCAGTCCTCGTCGGAGCAGGCGGCCTCGGTGGAGGAAACCACGGCCTCCATGGAAC
>JBLNBI010000306.1:0-13945 GCA_050259815.1 Actinomycetota bacterium
ATGGCCGCCCCCGAAGCCGATGGAAATCAGCCTGTTTGCCTGCCGAGGATCAAATCCCCGCGTGCTGCCGGAAAGCCGCCAGCTGCGCGATGCTCAAGATTGGAAACCCGCGGCGCTTGGCAAAATCCCGCGCCGCCCGACCGCGCATCATGGAGCCGTCCGGGTGCATCAGTTCGCAAAGCACCGCCGCCGGCTTGAATCCCGCGAGGCGAGCGAGGTCCACCGAACCTTCGGTGTGCCCTCGCCGTCCGAGGACTCCCTGCGGATGAGCTCTCAGCGGGAAGACGTGTCCCGGACTGACTAGGTCTTCCGGCTGCGCAGCGTCGGCAATCGCCGCCCGGATGGTCGTCAGGCGGTCGAGAGCGGAGACGCCGGTGCTGACGCCGTGGCGGGCTTCGATACTGACGGTAAATGCGGTGCGGAACCGGCTTTCGTTGGAGACCACCATGGGCGGCAACTGGAGACGACGGACACGCGCTTCATCCAGGCAGAGGCAGACGATGCCGCTGCATTCCCGGATGAAGAGCGCCATCATCGCTTCATCCATGACTTCGGCCGGGATGACAAGATCGCACTCGTCTTCCCGGTCGTTGTCATCGAACAGCGCGACCGCCCGGCCGCTGCGGACGGCCCGGATGGCATCATTGACGGCCGTCTGGACGGCGGCAAGGTTGATAGGGGATGGATTTTCGGCTGCGATGGCCGTGGATGCTGCAACAGACATTGAAACGCTCCTGACAAAGGTTGCAAGAAACGTTTCAGGGGGACGCGCCAATACGCTTGGCCTGCCACCCACGCACCGAAGCACGGCTGGTGGCCAACCAAGAGCAAACGCCGGCAACGGTCCCTGGGACCGGCCGGTGTGCGCCTTCTTTCATCCGGACTGTAACCGTCGGCTCCGGCTTTTCACCGGATCTGCTGACCCCGCATTGCTGCGGGCGCTCGCGGGCTCGACGGACAGGCCATCCTACCGCCGGTGGGGACTTCCACCCCGCCCTGAAGACGATGTAATGCCCGACCGATGCTCAGCTCCGGTACGGGCACCGCAATTGTATGCCAGATAGCAGCCCCTGCTCTTCCTCCACCAAATCGGCCAGCAAATCTGCAATCACGCGGACGCGGGGAGAACGTTTGACATCCGGATGCATCACCAGCCAGATTTGGCGTACTGTCGGACAAATCGGCTCAGGAACCAGCGTCAAAGCCGTATCGTGCGCAGCCATGAAATGGGGCAGGACCGCGATTCCCAAACCAACGCAGGCCGCATGAAGCAAAGCAGCAAGGTCATTGCTGCGGAAGATGAAGCGCCGATCCCCTGCAACTTGATTGAGCCAACGCTGCTGGGGCACTTGGATAAGGCTGTCGTCGTAGCCAAGGAACTCCCACTCGGCCTCGGGTCGATCCGTATAGCCGCGGGCGGCGTAAAGACCATACCCCATTTCGCCAATGCATCGGGCGACGAGCCCCGGTGCCGTGGGTCGAGACATGCGAATTGCCAGATCCGCCTCACCGCGCGCCAAATTCGCATCCCGAGATTCACCAATTATTTCCAGATCGATGTTTCTCCATTCGGAGCGCACCTTGGCAAGCCTCGGAACAAGGAAATGTCCGGCCAGAGCGGGCGGCGCAGAAACACGTACCGTGCCCTGTAACGAGGATACCCCTAGGGCCACTCTCGAAAACGTCTGCGCTTCGTCGTCAAGGCGCATGGCCTGGGCGACAAGCGTTTCGCCTTCCGCCGTCAAGGACCACCCTTTGGGCAGGCGATCGAACAGGCGAATTCCCAATGATTGTTCCAAAGCCTCTACCCGGCGGGAGACGGTCGAATGTTCTACGCCAAGTTTTCGGGCAGCGCCCGAGAGGCTGCCGATTCTCGCCAATTCAAGGAAATACCGGACATCGTCCCATTGCAGACGGGATTTCTCGGAAGCTCGCTGATCCGTTTGTTTTTGCACAGATGGTGGCTACGTATTGGGAATTGATGATCGATTTTGCTCAATGTACTTTTGCTTGGCAACGTCAATCATCAAAAGAACGGCATGCCGAAACCAGTTAAAGGAATGAATATGACCGGAGAATCGAAAGTCGCAATTGTCACCGGCGGAGGTACCGGAATCGGGCGGGCGGTATGCCTGAGACTCGCCAGGGAAGGTTGTGCCGTCGCTGTAATCTATTCCCGTAGCGCCGAAGAAGCGCGGGAAACGGTTAATCTCATCAGGGCGACTGGCGGAGAAGCACTGTCGATAAGAGCCGATGTTTCCGATGGTTCCCAGGTGGATGGAATGATCGAGGCTGTGTTGGACCAATGGGGCCCCATGACTTACCTCGTCAATAATGCGGCCATCACCAAGCAACTACCATTCGACGACCTTGAGCTTGTCACCGACGCGATATGGGACGACCTTCTTGCCGTGAACCTGAAAGGCACATTCAATTGCTCCCGTGCCGCAGCGCCTCATATGCGACGGATACCTGGCAGTGCGATTGTCAATGTGGGTAGCATTGCCGGGGAGACAGGTTACGGCTCCTCACTGCCTTATGCGGTCTCGAAAGCTGCTGTACACGGACTCACCAAATCTTTGGCGAGAGCATTGGCTCCCCATACCCGGGTTAACTGCATCGCGCCAGGAGCTGTCGATACCCGCTGGTGGTCAGGATATGAGGACAAGATGCGGAAACTCTCGGGCGCCCTGCCCTTGCAGCGGATTTCAACCCCCGAAGATATCGCCGAGTCGATTTTCCTCTTGCTGACATCCCCATCGATCACTGGACAAATCTTGAGAGCCGAGAATGGGCAGACCCTCTGATTCAGAAGGCCGGATCAAGGGTCGAAAGCAGGCCAGCGACAAAGCTGGCCGCGGCCCCATGCGCACCGCCCCAACTATTTTTCACCCCCCCACAATATCCATGCTTGGCATTCGTCTACCAGGACATGGACACGACATTTCCACTTCCTCTGCCCCGCGAAGAAACCATCCTGATGGCCGATCAGAACCGACGCCTGACTGAAACCATCGCCCGGGAAAGCGGGCGACTGGGCAGCTTCATTCGTCAGCGCGTGCCCGACCCGGGCGAGGCGGAGGACATCCTGCAGGATGTCTTTTTCGAACTGGTCGAGGCCTGGCGCTTGCCGGAACCGATCGAGCAGGTCGGCGCCTGGCTGTTTCGGGTGGCGCGCAACCGGATCGTTGACCGCTTCCGCAAGCGGCGCGAAGAACCCTTGCCGCCCACGGGACCTGAGGATGGCGACGATGAGACCCATTGGCTGGAAAACGCCATGCCGACCAACGATGGCGGCCCCGAGGCGGCGCATCTGCGTCGTCTGTGGCTCGATGCCATCGCCGCTGCCCTGCAGGAGTTACCGCCCGGGCCGCGGGACACATTCATCGCCCACGAGATCGATGGGCGCAGCTTCAAGGAAATGGCGGCGGAAACCGGCGCTCCCCTGAATACCTTGCTCGGCTGGAAGCGGCAAGCGGTCCTGCACCTGCGCAACCGCCTCCAGCCCCTTTACGACGAACAATCTTGAATAGGAAATAGCCATGATGAAATGCTCTACCGAATCCAGTTGCGCCTCCCGCTGCATCAAGATCGGCCTGCTGGCCGTGGTCGGCATAGGCGCCGTCACCTGGATCGTCATGCAGTTGTGGAACTGCCTGTTGCCCGACCTGTTTGCCGGTGTCTCGCGCATCGGCTACTGGCAGGCATTGGGGGTACTGGTACTCAGCCGGATTCTTTTCGGCGGCCTGCGCGGCGGCCACCTTGGCCATTGGCGCGAGCGCCGGGCGCACTGGGAAAGCCTGACGCCCGAAGAGCGCCAGCAGCTCAAGGGAGCCCTCCGTAGCCGCTGGAGCAACTGCTGCTCTCCGAACAAGGCCGAAGTACCGGAGAGCGGCGGCCAAACCGGAGAGGCCTGAAACAAGCGAAGAAGAGATGCGCCCCGTGTCCTCGACCCGCACCGAGCGCCGGCCGCCGACTGGGCAGAATGCCCTGCCCAGTCGCTTGCGCCGCGCCCTCTGGCGTATGCTGCCCCTCATCGGCGGCCTGCATGCCTACATCGGCTGGCGTCTGCTGCCGGCCCTGGACCTCAGCCCCACCGGCCTGGCACTGGCCGTTGGTGGGCTGGCGATTTCCTCCTGCCTCGTGCCCCTCGGCCTGCTGGGGCGCTTCGTCGTAGCCAGTCAGGCGCTGGCTGACCGGCTCACCTGGCTGGGCAGTCTGGCCATGGGATTGTTCTCTTCGGTGCTGGTGCTCACCGTGCTGCGGGATGCCGTCCTGCTGGTCGCCGATGCACCCTCACTGATCGAACCGACGGCCATTGCCGTGCTGGGCCTCGCCAGCCTGTTCACCCTGGTCGGCTACTTCAATGCGCGGCGGGTGGCCCGCGTCGTCCGGGTCGATATTCCCCTGGCCGGTCTGCCGCAGGAACTGGCCGGATTCACCATCGTCCAGCTCAGCGACATTCACGTCGGGCCGACGATCAAGGGCGAATACGTCCGGGCCATAGTGGACCGCGTCAATCAGCTCGATGCCGATCTCGTCGCCATCACCGGCGACGTGGTCGATGGCAGCGTCGAGCAATTGCGCGACCATACCGCACCGCTTGCCGGCCTGAAGAGCCGGCATGGCAGCTATGTTGTGACCGGCAACCACGAATACTATTCCGGTGCGACAGCCTGGATGCGGGAGTTCGAGCGTATCGGACTGCATGGGCTGCACAACCGCCATGTCGTCATCGCCCACCGGGGTGCCCGCTTCGTACTGGCCGGGGTGACCGATTTTTCGGCCGGGGCCTTCGATGCCACGCAGGCCAGCGATCCGGCGGCGGCCCTGGCCGGCAGCCCGCCTGGACTGGTGCGCGTCCTTCTCGCCCACCAGCCACGCTCCGCCCCCGCAGCCGAAACAGCCGGCTTCGATCTTCAGCTTTCCGGCCACACCCATGGCGGCCAGTTCTGGCCGTGGAATTTCTTCGTCCCCTTGCAACAACCCTTTACCGCCGGCCTGCACCGGCTAGGCCGACTGACGGTCTACACCAGCCGCGGCACCGGCTACTGGGGACCGCCAAAGCGCTTTGGCGCGCCTTCGGAAATCACCGTGCTGCGCCTGGTCACGGTTTGAATGTGCAGCACGAGGTGTAGTGGAACCGCACGGTTGGCTTTGGCATTCTTGATACCAAGGGAACCATCTGTTCAAGGGTCTTGTGCGGTGAGGTACCATCCAGGCAGATTCAGCGCAGCAACCCGATAGCATTAGCTGAGGAAAACAACCGAAATGTCGAATCCGCCACTTTTCGCTTCAACAACAGCCTATCCGAATGAAATCGATGTGGCACTTAAATTGGTGGAGGTTGTTGAAAACTTCCGTGCGCACCAAACCGGTCTGGTCGGAAAATTTGAAAAGATCAAAATTATAGAAGACGGCAAAGAGGCTGCTTTTGAAATTCGTCACCTTCCGATAGAAACCGGGAACATTGGCGCATTAAGTTTCCAATTCTGTGGGTTAGCCAGACCTATCGAATGGTTTGCCGGCAGTAAATCGGCAAGGCGTTTCATGAAATCATTTATTGGGGCAAGTGGCCGATTCGCCAAGTCCCATAAGGATGGATGCATTGTGCTTCCGGAACTGCTTGACGGACAGATAATCACACCCTATCACAAAGCCAAGCACCCCGATCGAGTGCAGGATTCGGAATACCCTTTGATAAACGCTTTGGCGTGTGCCATCAAACGATGGGGAGTTAAGCATGCCACAGCAAGCCTGTTTACTGAGCGCCTGCCATGCGAATCTTGCACCGAGGTATTGGCAGATTTTTGCGAGAAAAACCCTGGTATTAAAGTTAAGTTGGCATACCTATACGACATTCGCTATCCTGAATTTTATCGCCAACCTCATAACTTTCATAACCAACTGAAGTTACGTAATTTATCAATACCGCTAGATAAAATTACATTTGACTCAATCACGGGGATTATCAGCATTCAGCCAACTCATGATGCCGCCCCTTTGGCTTTTTCATCGAAAGGCAGTTTTGATCATCTAACCGCCGGAAATTTATGCACAAATTCGCTGATGGGAACTAGCAGCGGCACATTGAATCCAGGCAAACGATTTCCTTCCCAGGCATCCGCTGGACGCTCTTAGGTAGCCTTAAACGTCTGTTTATCGGCCAAGCCGACCCCTGGCATCTGGCCGGAATCGGGCAGGAATGGACCGGTTACCTGCCCTTGTTGCACCGGAGATAGACGACATGTACGACCAAGCCGGCCACATAGACAGCGGCAAGAGCCGGGTGCAGATACCAGAAAACTGCGGTGAGTGCGAAGAAGGAGAGGATTTGGCCTATTTGGCGCTTCACGGGGGTCACAGGCTTTTACGTCCGAGGTAAATCAGAGTGCCGGAGCATGCCACAGCGAGAACAATCTCGGCATGCTTCGCTCTTCGATTCGATGAATCAATGAAATGGTCGTAGGCAAGCGGTCCTTCCACCGCTCATCGTCCTAAGTGGCTGCTTCCTCGCTTGACGGACTCACCCTACCGCCCCGTTGCGGCCCTTCGTCTTTCGGAATGCATATGTCCTCTATTCCGACCGTAGCGGACACTGGGACCTTTCTCATTAATGGCTGTCCCAACAGGCGGAGATGCTTAGATGTATTTCCGGAATCAGTCCCAATGCAGGCGGCGTTGGGCCTTCATCTATGCCTATCGCTTTTCCTGGCCCTCATTCAAGAAAGAGATTTTTGGGTCGGCAACTGCTCTCCAGGATCTTGCCTGCCCCTCTGGCGGTGCAGCCCAGAGGGTCGTCCGCAATCAAGATGGGTATCCCGATTTCTTCCTGGATTATTCGGTCGAGGTTCTTCAATAGCGCTCCGCCCCCGGTGAGTATGATTCCTCTGCCGGCGATGTCCTCGCTCAATTCCGGGGGGATGCTCTCCAGCACCTTCTTTGTCATGTCCACAATCCGGCCGATCGGCTCATGGAGGGCTTCGGCGATCTCCTCGCCGCTGATGGAGAAAGTACGGGGCCGCCCTTCCTTTTTATCGATACCAGCCGCTTCTATTTCTCGAGGGCCGGTGTCCAGATAAGGGTCGGCAATCTCCTTCTTGATCATCTCGGCAGTGTTGGGGCCGACGATCATTCCGCGCGTTCTCGCGATGTGGGCCATGATCATCTCGTCCAGGGTATCGCCACCTACCCGGATCGAATTGGAACACACCAAGTCGCCTAGGGAGCAGACGCCGATCTCGGATGTGCCCGCGCCCACATCCAGGATAGCTGAGCCGTTGGGTTCCAGGACGGGCTGGTCAGCTCCGATGGCGGCAGCAAGTATCTTGTTGATGACATGGACGTGTTGAGCGCCCGCGGCCTGCAGAACTTCCCGGATGGCACGCCGCTCGACCTTGGTGCTTCCCGTGGGAACACAGGCTACGACGCGGGGCCGGAATTTGAAGTAGCCGTCCGCTGCGATTTCTTCAAAGAATCGCCTCAGCATTTTGGAAGCGAAGTTGAAATCGGATATGACCCCCTCCCGGACAGGCCTCACGGCGCTGACAGTGGATGGCGTGCGCCCCAACATCAGCTTGGCGATGCCGCCGTAGGCCAGGGTCGGACCGTTGCTGGGATAGCCGTTTTCCAGCCGGCAGGCGACTACAGAGGGCTCATTGAGAACGATACCCCGTCCCCGTTCATAGATCAGGGTATTGGCAGTGCCCAGATCTATTGCCAGTTCACTGGCAAATGGTTTGGAAAGAAATCGGATCATCGGACGAGAGCGGTGTCAGCCATGAATGTGCCGGGTGTCAGGGCTTCCCCTGGCCGATCGACGGCAAAGAAAACCCCCGCGTTGCGGGGGTGTGGGGCTGCGTAGCTTTGCGCTTCAGCGAGCCTCCCGTACTCCACCGCAACAGGATTCCTCCGAATTCTTCAAGGCGACCCTGCAGACTGCGAACACTCCATTGTTCATCGCCTCGGCAACCTCCAGGCTCTGGAGGATCAGGCGGGCATGCATCTCGATGTACCGCCCGAAAATCCGGCTGGTGAATTCAATCGTCTCGGCCATGGGGAACTCCTTATGTTGTTGGTTAAAAATGCAAATTACTCCTAATCGATTGCGTCATGTCGCCGTAGCGGGGGGCTGGGTTACCCCTTCGACGACCAACCGATGAACGCTGCCATCGGGGAAATGCCATTGGATTTCCTGACCGACGCTCAGACCAATAAGTGCGGCACCGACCGGGGCGATGACAGAGATCTTGCCTTGGGCGGGATCGGCTTCTTCCGGAAAGACTATTTCAATCTTCCGAAGCTGATTCGTTTTTAGATCGCGATAAGAAACCTGCGCCCCCATGGTCACTACGTTACGACCGATTGATTCGCCGGGGACAACAGTTGCCTTATCAAGCTCGTCCTGAAGATCGGGCGTGGGTGGCATAGCCATGAGCCGGGCAAAGTCGGCATCAGAAACAATTAAGCTGAGGTTCTTCATATGGCTGCAATCTTTTTGGCTGAAAGAGGCTTTTCCGTATTAACTCGTTTCATAATAGAGAACAGTATTGGAACTGATAAGCCGTTCGGCCGTAACAATTCTGTTTCCTTAGAGGAAACTATTGGAGGGAAGCATGCACGACGTGAATGACCTGTTGCTGTTTGCGGAAGTGGTCAAGGCAAAGAGCTTTTCCGAAGCGGCCCGACGGTTGTCCATATCGAAGTCCCAAGTCAGCAAGGTAATCGCCCGGCTCGAGGCCTCCCTCGGGGTGCAACTGCTCCAGAGAACCACGCGGAGGCTGAATCTGACCGAGGTCGGCGAGGCGTATTACGAGCACTGCGAACGGATCCAGGAGGAACTGGCTCTTGCCGACGACATGGTCACTCGGCACCAGCAGTCCCCGAGGGGAAAGCTCAAGATCAGCGCTTCGGTAGCCTTCGGGACATTGCATATAGCGCCGGCCTTGCCCGAGTTTCTCACCCAGTACCCAGACTTGTCCGTAGACATGACTATTAGCGACCGCCTGGTAGACCTGGTCGAGGACGGCTACGACGTCGCCCTGCGGATATCGCCGGAACCGGGGCCGAATCTGGTCGCACGGCGCCTTGCCCCGATTCGCCGGAAAATCTGCGCCAGCCCCACTTATATTGCCAAACAAGGCATGCCCCGGTGTCCGGCAGACCTCACGAGCCACAATTGCCTCGATTACTCGTTCATGAGCACCCAGGGACTCTGGCACCTGAAAGGGCCGGATGGCGACATTTCAGTGCCCGTTTCCGGAAACCTGCGGATCAACGACGACGAGGCCCTGTCTCAAGCGGTCCTCGGGGGATTGGGGCTGGCCCTGTTGCCGACCTTCATCATCGGCAAGGAATTGCAGAGCGGCCGCTTGGTGGAGGTACTGCCCGGCTTCGTGCCGACGGAAAGGTTCGTCTTCGCGGTGTACCTGCCCAATCGGCACCTACCCCTCAAGGTCCGGGCGCTTATCGACTTCCTGCTTGTTCGATTCGGTAGCAATCCCTATTGGGACCAGCCCCAGGGAGAAATGGAGCCGCTGCCCTGAGGATAGTTAGCGAATGAAGCCCTTGAGGATGTCCCGAAAGATGTCGGTGTCAGCCTCTTCAAGCCACTCGAAGGCCACCATTTCCCGGGAAACCACGTCGGCGCCATGCCGCTGCATGCGCTGCAGGGCCAATTCCTTGTCCCGTCCCCGGCGCGAACCGACCGCCTCGTCCACTATGAATACCTCTCGTCCGGACGCCAAGAGGTCCAGGACGGTTTGTTGGACGCAAACATGAGCTTCTGCCCCAGCCACGACCCATTGTTTTCGGTCCGCGCCGGGGGCTCTAAGGAGACGCCCTTCCATTACCGCGGAGAAGCTTTTTTTCTCGATGAATGCTTCGGCGGGCAGAGCATCGACAATTTCCGATGCGGATCGTCCCAGCCCTTGGGGATACTGCTCGGTCACCAGGATCGGGACGCCCAGCCGCTTGGCGATTCCGATAAGCCAAAGGGCGTTTTCCAGGACAGTGGCTCCTTCCTCAATGGCTGGGAGCAGGCGCGCCTGGAGATCGACAATCAGTAGCGTAGACTCGGATTTGTCTATTTTCATCAGTCAGCCCGCTGCGCCTTTTTGAGGGTTTGGTACAACTCATCCTTTAACGCCAGCTTTTTCTTCTTGAGAGCTTCCACTTCCAGGTGCTCATAGATGCCGGAACCATCCCCGGACTCCATCTTCACGATCTGCAGGTCCAGATCGCGGTGCTTGTCGAGCATGCCCTTGAAATGGGGATCCTTCGATTTCAGCTCGTCGACCAGGCCTTGAAATTCAGGGAACATATCCATCCTCCACGCAGGGCTAACACCAATCTCCTTTAGCAGTCCGGATAACATTGGTAGATCACAACCCGCACTGCCATGCTGAGAGATCATGGTAGTGACCATTGGGGTCTTTGATAAGAGAGGTTGGCGGCAAAATACTGTTTCATCACAGCCAACAATGGGCACCGCCTGCTGCCGCCCCCCGAATCGCCGCTACTCATGGCCCTGCTTCAAGCTTGTGCCGTCTAGGACGCAAGGGCTCTAATCCCATCGCTGCTGGTACGAAAAAGTCGGGAGCTTCCAGCTGGAACGGAGTGCCAGCATGCGAAAGCCAAGGCCGAGGGCGAAGCACACGAACATGTTCGGGTCGGAGTCGCTGCCCCATGCCCCCTACCCAATGAAGAGGACGCACACAAAGAGGGAGACGCTGGCATAAAGCTCCCGGCGGATCATTTCTGCGGTTCTGCATGCCTGAGCGATTATGGGAGGTTGCGCCTTCGGCGGAGTCATTCAGTCCAGGACTCTCTCTCCCGCAGAGAGGTAATTATCATAATCGGGTAGCGTCGATGTGTTGCGCCCTTAGAAGTAATTGAACAGAGACATTCCCTGATTGCCGGCATAGCGCGATGCCTTGCTCGCTATTGTCGAGAGCTTGGCCAACTGCTGGACTTGTGATTTCCAGTCTGCACTGTTCTTTTCTTCTGTACTGACCTTGCTCATGAACGACAGGCCAGCCGTCAGGCTGTCCGCAGTATTGGACAAGGTCTTCTGGTTCTGGTTGGTGTCTGGGTCGATCCCGCTGGCCAGTGTTCGCTGGCGGTTCATGATCGACTTTGCGATGGCCTGCTCGGTGGTCGAAAATAGGCCTGCAGTATTACTGCTCACGGCAAATAGCGAACGCCGGTCCAGATCGCTCATCAGGGTATAAGCATCTGTCTTGCCGCCGTTCTTGATATCGAACGGCTGCCCACTCTTCTCCATCTCTTTATATCGAGCATCTAGACGGCTTCTGGCATCTTTTGCCACATCGCCGATTTTTTTGCCGGTAGAACTGCTCGTAGTGCCGGGATTCGAGGTGGCCTTGGCCAAGGCGGCTGCCGAATAGCCTTTCCTGACCGGAAAGTACGACTCGAGCGAAGTGGTTCCTGTGGGGTTTGTCAGTGCACTCAGGGCACGACTGGATAAGCTCACGATGGTTGATTGACTCGCCGTTTGCGTCGTTGAAGTCGCCGATAGCGTGGATGAGAGATCGGTGGCGCCTGAAATTGTGGCCCTTGATGCATTCTTTGAAGACTGGCCCTGCTCTTGGGTGGTGGTGTAAAGAGCAGCATAGAGCTGCGAGGCACTGACATTCATTGCGGTTCCGATCCTGCGATGGGATTGTAATAACGGCTTACATGCACAGAATGCAAAGCAATGGCCATGCCAATTGGTTTGTGCCGCTTGTTAGCACCCGGCGGTGGTTGGCCATCACCGAAAATCGTTACTCAGGTTCGCCCGTCTGCCCGCTGAATCAAGCGGCTTAGCGGACAACCTGGGCCAATCCCTGTTCCCCGGTCGGCGTCTCGGGCAACCACGGAATCAGGGCGCACCGGGATGCCAACTTCTCCGATACCCGTTGAATGAACGGGATTTCGTAGCCGCCCCGCTGGCAGAGAAGCGGCTCCCGGGTGCCGCTGGCGAGCAGGGACTGGTTGATGACCCAGGCAAAAGGCTCGATGCCGGCCCGATCAAGATCCCCCTGCAGGCGTTCGGCTTCATGCACCGGCGTCGCTTCCGGCAGGGTGACGATCAGCACCCGGGTGAAATCCCGGTCCCGCAGGCGAGGAAGAAGTTGCCGCACGGATTCCGGCATTTCGCCCCGGGTGCGCATCACTTCCCGGTGGTAGGCCTCGGCGGCGTCGAGCAACAGGATGGTGTGCCCGGTGGGCGCTGTATCCAGCACCACGAAGCCGTCCCTGCCCTCGTCCACGGTCCGCGCGAAAGCCCGGAACACGGCGATTTCCTCGGTGCAGGGGGAGCGCAGGTCCTCCTCCAGCATGGCCCGCCCGCCGGCATCGAGGCTATCCCCAGCCCTTTCCAGGACCTCCCGGGTGTATTGGGCGACCTCCCCGGCCGGGTCGATGCGGGTGACCGTCAGCCCCGGCACGACACCATCCAGGGTGGCGGCGACGTGGGCGGCCGGATCGGTAGTCGATAGGGTGACCTTGTTCCCCTTCCTGGCCAGGGCCAGGGCAATGGCGGCGGCCACCGTGGTCTTGCCGACGCCGCCCTTGCCCATGGTCATGATGACGCCGTGTCCGGCCCGGGCGATTTGCTCCACCAGGGCCGCCGGGCCGGGAGGCAAGCCGATGTCCGGCAGAAGCCCGCCTGTTTCCGGCGCCGGTGCATTTTCCGGATGGGCCATCAGACGAAGGGCCTCCAGGCCGACGGTGCCCTTCGGCAGGAAGGGAATCGTCACCCCCGGCAGATCGGCCAGGGCCTTGGGCATCCCGGCCAGCGCCGATGCGGCCCGGCGGGCCATGGCAACGGCGATGGCGTCATCCTGCCGGTCGGTGGAAAACATCCCGTTGATGGCGATCTGGAGATTGCGGATGCCCAATTCCGCCAGTTCGACCCGGGTCCGCTCCGCTTCCCGGAGGGACGCGGCTTCCGGGCGGCTGACCAGGACGACGGTGGTTTCCGCCGGGTTGGAGAGGCGCTGCACCGTGGCCGCGTAAAGGGCCTTCTGCTTCTCCAGCCCGGCCAGGGGGCCGAGGCAGGAGGCACCGCCGGTGGACGAGCTGATGAATTCGTTCCAGGCAGTGGGCAGGGTCAGGAGGCGCAGGGTGTGGCCGGTGGGGGCCGTATCGAAGATCACATGGTCGAAATCCGCCGTCGCCGCGGGATCGCCCAGGAGCTTGGAGAACTCGTCGAAGGCGGCGATTTCCACGGTGCAGGCGCCGGAGAACTGCTCCTCCATGCTCTGAATGGCCGCCGCCGGCAGGATGCCCCGGTAAGGCGCCACCATCCGCTCCCGGTAGGCATGGGCAGCGGCCTCGGGGTCGATATTGAGGGCGCACAGGCCCGGCGCCCCGGGAATAGCGGTCGGGACTTGCCCCAGGCCCACCCCCAATACCTCGTCCAGGTTCGAAGCCGGGTCGGTGCTGACGATGAGCACCTTCTTCCCTGCATCTGCCAGGGCCAGGCCCGTGGCACAGGAGAGAGAGGTCTTGCCGACGCCCCCCTTGCCGGTAAAGAAGAGGTAGCGGGTGTCGGCCTTGGGCAGGGGCATGGCGGGTCTCCTCAGCAGGTGCCGGGCTTGCAGCCGCAGCCGCCGGCCTTGACGTGGGGCTTCTCGGCGGTGGTGAGCTTGATGTCCAGCTTCTGGGCGAGCTGCTGCCGGGAGGGGTACATGCCGGTAGCGACGATGTGGCCATCCACCAGGATGACGGGCAGGCGGTCCATGCCGGCTTCCATTTCCTTGACCACGGCCGGGCTGGCGGCGAAGGCTTGGGGCTCCTGGCCGAGGTTGTGGCGCTCCACCGCCACGCCCTGCTCCTCGACCCACTTCAGGTCGGCGGCGAACTGGGCCAGGACGGGATCGACATCGACGCCGCAGACGCCGGTGGAACAGCACATGGCCGGATCGAACACTTCGAG
>JBLNBI010000307.1:0-4112 GCA_050259815.1 Actinomycetota bacterium
GGGCGGGCGGGGGAGGGAGGTGGGTGTCCGGCTTCACGGCGGCCTCTCTCCTGCCTACTTCAGCATCAGCCAGTAGGTTTGCAGGGAGGGTGTCAGGTCGAGGACGTAGGCGCCGTTGCTGTAGGTAACGGGCAATTCCTGCTCGGTGCCGTCCGGGCGGCGCTTGAAGAGCTTGAGGCCCGAGGCGCTGCGGATGGTCACCCGGCCCTCCACCGGTTCTGAGTAGTAGGGCATGCGGTTGCCGGCGGCCGGGATGGAGCGGGCCCCCAGGGAAACCAGCATGCTGCGGGAGGTGGCGATGGCCCGCCCGTCCAGGGTCTGCACCGCCACCGTGGCGTTGCGGGTGGTGATGGCGATGGTCACGTCGGGGAACTGGACGGTCTTGCCCCCGATCCAGCCCATCACCGCCTGGGTGCGGGGGGTGTTGATGGTGTAGGTGCCCTGGTCCCAGTCCCGGCGCAGCTGGCCGGTGTCCGAGGTGACGGCGGTGGCGCCGGCGGGGATGAAGGACTGCTGGGGATTGGTGACCACCGTGGCGTTGGTGGGGGCGGTGCCCTTTACGAGCCAGGGCAGTTCCTTGGTGGCGGGCAGGACGGCGATGACCTTGCCCTTCTCCACGGCGGTACGCAGGGCGACGGAGCTGACCGGGGAAAGGGGTTGGTTGTAGAGCTGGGCCGGGGTGGGGGCGATGGCGTAGACGGTTTCCGATTCCCGCACATGGCCCTGGCGGTAAAGGAGCGCCGCCGCCGGCAGGGTGGCGACCATGGAGGGATCGCTGTAGGTGTGCCAGTTGGAGGGCACGCTCTGGGAGTCGAGGGCCGCCTGGGAATAGGCGTAAACCATGAGGGCGTCCCAGCCCTGGAGGCTGGCGGTCCCGGCCATGAACAGGGGGGTGACGTGCCGGTCCGGGTCGGGGAAGGCCTCCACGTTCCATTCCGTCACCGTGAGCGGCTTGCCGGCCACCTGGGCGGCGGCGATCCAGTCCAGGAAATGGGCGGCGTAGAGGGGGTGCTTTTCCAGCTCGCCGATGTTGCCGTAGGAGTGGCTGTCGATGATGTCCCCGGCGGTCAGCGCCGGCAGGGAACTCATGGGCATGCCGGCCCAGGAATTGGTGGTGGCGATGGGTACCTTGACCCCGTTGCTCCGCAGGTCCTGGATCATGGCCTGGTCGAAGCGGTATTCCAGGTCGTTGAGGAAGAGCTTGGAGGGGCCGTACACCCAGCTCTGCCAGGTGGCGTCCTTGTTGAGGCCCCAGGCGTTGGCAAACTTGGCCGCCTCGCCCATGTAAAGGGTGTTGTGCTGGGGAACGTTCTTGTCCGGCAGCAGGTTGTTGCCGTAGTGGTGGGTGAGGTCGTTCTCGTTGGTGAGCAGCAGGGCGGCGATGGCCGGGTCGTCCTTGTAGCGCAGGTTGGTGTAGGGGTTGAGGTGGTCCGTGTAGGCCCGGGCGAAGTCCCGCATGGCCCGCTGGATGCTGCCATTGACGTAGTTGTAGCCCTTGAGGTCGGCGTCGGTCTTGCCCTTGGCGATCTCGGCGAAATAGTCGATCTGGTCCCCGGCCTTGAGGAAGCGCTGGGCGTGGAGGTCGAGCCAGACGTAGATGCCCTCGTCCTTCAGGCACTTGATCCACCAGTCCAGCTTGTCCAGGGAGGCCGGCGACAGGGAGAGGGTGCTGGTGCCGTTGGCCGCGCCGAAGACGTTGGGATTCACCCAGTAGGAATCGTGGTGGTGGATGCGCACCAGGTTGAAGCCCAGTTGGGACAGGCGATGGGCCTGGAGCCGGGCGCCGTCCTTGGTGGTGGTGAACAGGGCGTAGGCCGCCAGGTTGGTGCCCCAGAAGCGGGCGACGGTGCCGTCCTGGAAGACGAAGCGGTCCTTGGCGGCCTTGATGAAGCCGTGCTTGCCGGCGGGAATCTCCGGCTGGTTGAGGAAGGACAGGTCCACCGGCGAAACCCGCCAGTCCATGATGTTGCTGGGCCAGGTGGTGGGATCGGCGAAGCCGAAGCGCTCGATGATGGTCGGGGCGAAGGAAATGTCGGTGCCGGACAGGGTCAGGGTGGCGGTGGACACGGTATGCCCGGCCGGCATGCTGCCGTTGTAGAAGAAAGCCCGGATCTCGTTCTTGCTCACCGGCTCCATGTAGAGGCTGGCGGGGGCGGGGGAGAAGCGCATTTCCAGGCGGGGGCCGCCGGCGAGGCCCCAGGTCCAGCCGGTCTTGTCCGGCAGGATGGCGGGCGGGCCCATCTCGGGGCCGAAGGTGGCCAGGTCGAACTTGAAGGAGATGCCGCCGCCGATGATCCCGGTCTTGGCTGCGGCGGCGTTCAAGTCGAAATTCCAGGTCATCTGGTTGGTAGACGGGCGCTGGGCGCTGCCCGTCATGTCGAAGTCCAGGCTGGCGTTGCGGCCCCCCAGGGAATAGCTGTAGGGCCCCAGGACCTGGAAGCGGGTGCTGGTGTCGGCCCAGGCCCAGTTGGCCCCCCAGAAGACGAAGGCGCTCTTGATGGCCGGGGCGCCGCCCTTGGTGATGGTGGGCAGGCCCTGGAGGGTGTCCAGGCTGACCTTCCAGGAAGTGGACTGGGCCATGGCCACGCCGGCGATCAGGCAGAGAGTGAGGGCGGCGAGGAGCCGCCGGGCGAGGGAAGGAAGACGGTGGGACATGGCCTTTGCTCCTTGGTGGTCAGGCCTTGAAGCCGGCCATGGGGGCCGGGGAAGGATGCGTCGGCGAGGGAGGCGAGGAGGCCGGCACGGGCCGCGCCGCCGCCAGGCGGACGTAGGCGAGCCCCAGGCCCGCCATGGACCAATAGATGATGGGAATCACGGTGATGCTGCTGACCGTGAAGATGATGGTCAGGATGCCGGCCAGGGTGGCGAGCAGAACCCGGCCCAGGAGGGCGGTTTCGCCGTCCGGGGACGAACCGGCCCGCAGCGCCCGGAAGATGGCGGCGGCCACGGCCAGGAAGAAGGAAACGAACAGGGAGAGCCCTGTCAGCCCGCTGGTCAGGGCCACCCCCAGGTAGGTATTGACGATGTCCACGATGCCCTGGCCCTGGCGCAGATCCTCCATGTACTTGAGGAAGTCGAAGGACCCGAACAGGGGGTGTTCCCGGATGAGGCCCAGGGACATTTCCAGGAGCTGCTGGCGGTAGACGAAGGTGTCGTTGGCCTCCGAGCCGATGAAGGGCAGGCTGGCGACCAGCTTGTCCCCGAGGGGCGAGGCGAAGAGGAGGGGAGCGGCCACCAGCCCGATGAAGGCCAGCCGGCCCAGGGGTTCCAGGGGCTTGGGGCCGGTGGCGACGAAGGCCACATAGCCCAGCGCCGCCCCCAGCCAGGGCCCCCGGGAAACCGGCGCCACCAGGCCGAGGAGCAGGAGCCCCATGCCCAGGAGCCAGGCGCTCCGGCTGGCGACCGCGGAGCGCAAATAGAGGAACACCCCGCAGGCCACCGCCATGGTGAAGCCCAGGGCGATGGGCTGGCCGGTGGAGGCCAGGGCCCGCAGGCTTTCGCCCCGTTGCAGGTAGCCGCCGTAGGCCCAGCTCACCCCCAGGACATCGTCCAGGGTCGAGTAGAGCAGCCAGCCCTTGGCGAACTCGAAGGCGCCGATGGCTGCCAGCACCAGGGCCGCCACGGCGAAGGCCATGAGGGCATCCCGGAAATGCTCGATCTTCCGCAGGCCGCGGCTCGCCACGTAGTAGGGCAGGACGATGTCCATGCCGTAGTAGAGGCCGTAGCGCAGGGTGTTGGTGAAGGTGTCCAGGTTGAGCTGGAGGAGCAGGTTGAGGCCGATGTAGGCGGCCAGCAGCCGGTCCGGCCACTTGGCGGCGGGGTTGTTCGCCGCCGGGTCGAGGACCAGGGCGAGGGCCGCCGGCAAGAGAAGGGTGAGGGCCAGGAGGCGGGGGTAGTTGAGGGTGAGGACCTGGCGGGCGAGGCCGAAGCCGGGGATTTCGTCGCCCATGCCCGGGGCGGCGAAGAGCAGGAAGAGGAAGAGGGCCAGGGGATTGGGGTCCCGGCGCCCGGTCATGGCCAGGAGCAGGCCGGCGGCGGCCATGAAGAACCAGAAATTGTGGGCCAGGAAGACCAGCAGGGTGACGACCAGCCAGAGGTTGCGCCGGCGGCGG
>JBLNBI010000308.1:0-4530 GCA_050259815.1 Actinomycetota bacterium
ATTCCCCTGGGCTACATCGACCCGGCGACGGAACGCTTCAAGGACGGTGAAACCCAGATCTGGAAGATCACCCACAACGGGGTCGATTCCCATCCGGTGCACTTCCACCTGGTCAATCTCCAACTGGTGAACCGGATCGGCTGGGATGGCACCATCAAGCCGCCCAAGGCCAACGAACTGGGCTGGAAGGAAACCATCATGATGAATCCCCTGGAGGACATCGTGGTGGCGGTCCGGGCCAAGAAGCCGGCCACCAACGGCTTCGGCCTGCCCCTGAGCGTCCGCCTCATGGACCCGACCCAGCCCCGCTATGCCATCACCGGCTTCACCCAGGTCGATCCTGCCACCGGCACCCCGGCCACGGTCTTCAACGACTACCAAAACTACAACTGGGAATACGTCTGGCACTGCCACATCCTGGGCCACGAGGAGAACGACTTCATGCGCCCGGTGGTGTTCGATGCCCAGGAAGCCGTGCCCCTGGCGCCGACGGTGACCGGGGTGGCGCCCAACGGCAAGCTGGGGACCACCGCCAACACCTTCCTGGTACCCGGCGGGACTGCTGTCACCGGCTTCTCCTGGACCGACAACGCGGCCACTGAATACAAGTACGTCGTGGCCCGCAAGGTGAACAAGACCTTCCAGGACATCGGCACGGCCCTGGCCAATGCCAAGAGCCTGACCTTGACGACTCCGGTCACCGTCGCCAAGGGCTCCAGCGTGGTGTTCGCCGTGCGGGCCGTGGGCGCCAATGGCACCGGGGAAACCCAGATCACCGTGGTCGGCCAGTGACAGGAGGACAAGACATGACCATGACCAAGAAGCTCTCCCTGCTGGCCGGCCTGGCCAGCCTGGCGGCCACCGTCCAGGCCCAGCCGGCGCCGGAACTCGTTACCCCCAAGGACAAGACCAGCTACGCCATCGGCGCCCAGACCGCCAGGAATTTCAGGAAGGAGGGCATCGACATCGACCTGGACCTGGTGATCCGGGGCATCAGGGACGGCATGGCGGGAGACCGGCTGCTGCTGTCCGACAAGGAGATCAAGCAGTTGATGCAGGGGCTCCTGACCGAAATGCGCCAGAAGATGGTGGCCAACCGGCGGGAGGCAGCCGAGCGCAACCGGACCCGGAGCGAGGAATTTCTCGCCGCCAACAAGGAGCGGGAGGGCATCCAGGTACTTCCCAACGGGGTCCAGTACCGGGTCATCACCGCCGGCAGCGGCCCTCGACCGGGGGATGGCGACACGGTGCTGTGCCGCTACCGGGGCACGCTCCTGGATGGCAGCGAGTTCGATGCCACGCCGCCCGACCGCCAGGCGGCCCTGCGGATCGCCCAGACTATCCCGGGCTGGCGGGAGGCCCTCAAGGCCATGCCCGTCGGCTCCCACTGGCAGGTCTTCATTCCGCCCGCCCTGGCCTACGGGGAGCGGGGCGCCGGCGGCGACATCGGTCCCAACGAGGTGCTGAACTTCGACGTGGAACTGCTGGGCATCCAGGCGCCCGAGAAAAGCGCGGCCGTCCAATGACGATCCCGATCCGAAACCTCGTTGGCGCCCTCGGCCTGGCAGTTGTATTCCAGGCCGCCGGCGCTACCGGCGACGTGGAGGCCGGCCGGGCCATCTACCAGGAGGGGCGGCTACCCTCCGGCAAGCCCCTGATCGGCAAGCGCTTCGGTACCGAAACTGTGGTCGGGGAACGGGCCGCCTGCGCCGCCTGCCATGGCCGTAGCGGCATGGGGGCGGTGGAGGGCGACATCACCATCGCCCCGATCACCGGCAAGGCCCTGTTCAACGGCAGCGAGCGGGTCGTCGCCACCATGGACCCGCGCCGGGGCAAGGCCTTCAACCCGCTCCATCCGCCCTACACGGAGGCTTCCCTGGCCAGGGCCGTCCGGGAGGGCGTCCATGTCACCGGTCGGCCGATGCACAGGCTGATGCCCCGCTATGAGTTGGCAGAAGACGAGATGCGGGCCCTGGACGCCTATCTCGGGCAGCTTTCCGTGGCCTGGTCGCCGGGGGTAAGCGCCGACCGTATCGACTTCGCCACGGTCATCGCCCCGGGAGTCGATCCTGCCCGCCGGGAGGTCTTCATCGACATGGTGAAGGCCGCCGTGGCGGGCAAGAACGGCAGCACACGCCCGGGACGGCGCTACATGGCGCCGGCGGCCGAACTGATGCTGAAAACCGGCCGGACCTGGAATTTCGACATCTGGCAGCTGAGCGGGCCGCCGGAAACCTGGGATGCCCAGCTGGCGGCCTTCTACCGGCAGAAGCCGGTGTTCGCCATCGTCTCGGGCCTGTCGGAATCCACCTGGGAGCCGATCGACGCCTTCTGCCGGCGGGAAGCCATCCCCTGCCTGCTGCCCAGCATCGACCTGCCGCCGGAGAGGGCAGGGGGCTACTACCCGGTCTATTTCTCTCGGGGCGTCGGGCTGGAGGGGGAGATCCTCGCGACCTACCTGCGGGGGGCGGACCGGAACGCACCCCGGCGGCTGGTCCAGATCTTCTCCAAGGGAGCGGTCGGGGAGGGCGCCGCCCAGGTGGTGGCCGATCGCCTGGGCAGGAGCGGCGTCGAGGTGGAGAACCGGGGCCTGGAGCGGGTCACCGCCTCCGACCTGGCCCTGGCCATGACCGGCCTGGGCCGGGATGACGCCGTGGTGTTCTGGCTGCGGGGCGGACAGCTGGGCCTGCTGAAGAGCGTTGCCGTGCCGGAGGTGGCGGACGCCTTCTTCTCCGGACGCCTCACCGACGGCCAGGCCGAAGCCATCCCGGATAACTGGAAGGGGCGGGCCAAGCTCCTTTACCCCTTCGAGTTGCCCGACAAGCGCCGCGCCAATTCGGCCTACCTCCACGCCTGGCTCAAGCTCCGGAAGCTGCCGGTGGTAAGCGAGCCGATGCAGTCCGAGGTCTTCTTCGCCCTCAACTTCGTCAGCGAGACCGTCTCCGACATGCTCGACAACCTGTACCGGGACTACCTGATCGAGCGCACCGTCAACATGATGGCCTTCCGGGAGGGCAGCAAGGCCGAGCAGGAGGTGCGGGACCGGGGCGCCCTGGGGCGGGTGACCCTGCGGGGCAACAACTCGCCCGGGGCGGCCCTGGAGGAATCCAGGGAGTTGCTGACCCTGGCCCGGATGGAAAAGGGGCGGGGCAGCCAGGGCGGTACGACGGTGTATCCGCGCCTCAGCCTGGGGGCCGGGCAGCGCTTTGCCTCCAAGGGCGGCTATGTGGTCCGCATCGACGGCGCCAACGGCAATGCCCTCGTCCCCGTCACCGACTGGATGGTGCCCTGATGGCCGCCTTCCGTTCGACTTTCCCTTCCGGCGTCCTGCCGGACTTATCCAAGGAGCACGGATCAATGAATACATCCGCCAGCAAAACCCTGCTAGTCGGCGCCCTGGTGCTGGGCTGCGCCGTTCCCCCGGCCGTCGGGGCCGGTGAACTCACCGTCACCCGGCAGAAGGACGGCACCCTGCTGATCACCAACACCGGCCTGCCGCCGCCGGGACCGACCGTTCCGCCGGTGGATGAAGGTGTCACCGTGAAGAAAATCGTGCCGACGACCGTTCCACAGGAGGTGTCCGGGACGGAGGCTGTTCCCCAGGCTGTGGCCCCGAAGCAGGCCGCCGCCCCCAGGGCGGAACCGGAAGACGCCAGGCCCGGGGATGAGGAAAAGGAAAAAGACAAGGACAAGGAGGCGGCGCCGACGGAGATGACCGGTGGCGGTGCCGCGCCCCTTCTCGTTCCGGTGAGTGCGGGAGCGGCGTCGGGCACCGGGATGGGCCCTGCCGTAAAAGGCTCCGGGTCGGACGGTACGGGGAATGGTATTCCATCCGAAACCCCCGGTACCCCCACGGCGCCGCCGGGTGTGACCACGCCCACCCCCAGGCCGGGCACCGACAAGTCGGTTCCGGTGAGGGAGGACCCGACTTCCGGTGACGCCCAGGAACGCTATCGCGACCGCGTCATGCTGGAGGCCAGTTCCGGTGGCACGGCCAAGAATCCCGCCGTGGCGAGGCGCTACCTCATGATGAACCGCAACGCCTACCAGTCCGCCCGCTAAGAATCCAGGCCATGAAAGATATTTCCACCATACTGATGCTGGGCCTCCTGCTCGGCTCCGGCGCCGCGGCTTCCGGGGAGCATGACCGCCATATGCAACACGCCTCCCAGGGCTCGGAAGTGCGGATGAGCCGGGAATCCTACCAGCTCCCCGACGTCCGGGTTCTGCGCATGGACGGCAGCCAGGCGGATTTCGTCCGGGAGCTGGATGCTTCCGGGCGGCCCACTGTGCTGAACTTCATCTATACCTCCTGCACCACCGTCTGCCCCATGACCACCCTGGTGCTGTCCAGCTTCCAGCAGAAGCTGGGCAAGGAGCGGGACGAGGTGAATCTGGTGTCCGTGTCCATCGATCCGGAATACGACACTCCGTCGCGCCTGTCAGCCTATGCCCAGCGCTTCGGCGCCCAGCCCGGCTGGCAGTTCTACACCGCTTCGCCCCAGGCCAGCGTCGCCATCCAGCGGGCCT
>JBLNBI010000309.1:0-11692 GCA_050259815.1 Actinomycetota bacterium
CCAGGGAAGCGACGTCGATTTCGTTGTCGAAGTGGCCGATGTTGCAGACGATGGCGTTGTTCTTCATCTTCACCATGTGGTCATGGGTGATGACGTGGAAGTTGCCGGTGGTGGTGACGAAAATGTCGGCCTTGTCGGCAGCGTATTCCATGGTGACGACGCGGTAGCCTTCCATGGCGGCCTGGAGGGCGCAGATGGGGTCGATCTCGGTGACCCACACCTGGGCGGAGAGGGCGCGCAGGGCCTGGGCGGAACCCTTGCCCACGTCGCCATAGCCGCAGACCACGGCGATCTTGCCGGCGACCATGACGTCGGTGGCGCGCTTGATGCCGTCCACCAGGGATTCGCGGCAGCCGTACAGGTTGTCGAACTTGGACTTGGTGACGGAATCGTTCACGTTGATGGCCGGGAACTTGAGGTCGCCGCGCTGGTGCATCTGGTACAGGCGATGGACGCCGGTGGTGGTTTCTTCGGTCACGCCCTTGATCTGGCCCAGGCGCACGGAGTACCAGTTGGGGGAGGTGGCGAGCTTGGCCTTGATGGCGGCGAAGAGGATGGTCTCTTCCTCGGAACCCGGATTGGCCAGGACGGAAATGTCCTTCTCTGCCTTCGCGCCCAGGTGCAGCAGCAGGGTGGCGTCGCCGCCGTCGTCCAGGATCATGTTGGAGTAGCCGCCGTCGGCCCACTCGAAGATGCGGTGGGTGTAGTCCCAGTATTCGGTCAGGGTCTCGCCCTTGACGGCGAAGACGGGGATGCCCTCGGCGGCGATAGCGGCGGCAGCGTGGTCCTGGGTGGAGAAGATGTTGCAGGAGGCCCAGCGCACTTCGGCGCCCAAGGCGGTCAGGGTCTCGATGAGGACCGCGGTCTGGATGGTCATGTGCAGGGAGCCGGTGATGCGGGCGCCCTTCAAGGGCTGGCTCTTTGCGAATTCCTCGCGGATGGCCATGAGACCGGGCATTTCGGTCTCGGCAATCTTGATTTCCTTGCGGCCCCAGGCGGCGAGGCCCAGGTCGGCGATGACGTAGTCTTTGAATTCAGCCACAGTAAGCTCCTGATGAACTGTGGCCGGGAGGGAGAGGGGGCTTCTAGCTCACCCGTCATCCCGTGCCCGGCACGGGTTTGAACAATAGTCGGGTGAGCGCCGTTTTGAACCGAGCCTGAGGGAAATGGTACCCCTGCAGCGCTCCTCGGTAAGTTGCTAATTGTACAGGATTTCAGGCCGCGCGGGCATCGCCGGCCCAGTAGCGGTCCACGTCCTGGATGCCCCACTTGGCCGCGTCCTCCCGTCCGGCGATCTTGTCGTGGCAACCGGGGCGGGAGAGGTCGACGATCTCCGGCTTGAGGTAAACCTGGGACTTGGTGGAGAAGAACACCTTGACCCGGGGGGTGAGCAGGGACTTCTCGCTCTGTTCCACGACCACGCCCAGGCGGCCGGACTCCAGTCGGACCAGGGAGCCCACGGGATAGATCCCGAGGCTCTTCACGAAGGCCTGGAAGATGGTGGGATCGAAGTGGCCCTTCCATTCGGCCATGCGCTTGATGGATTCGGCCGGGTCCCAGCCGGCCTTGTAGGGGCGGTTGGAGGTGATGGCGTCGTACACGTCGCAGACGGCGCCCATCTTGGCGAAAAGGGAAATGTGGTCGCCCGCCAGGCCGTGGGGGTAGCCGCTGCCGTCCATTTTCTCGTGGTGGTGGAGGCAGATGTCGATGGTGATCTCGGAAACCGCCTTGCTGGCCAGGAGGATCTTGTAGCCTTCCTCCGGGTGGGTCTTCATGGTGGCGAACTCCTCGTCGGTGAGCTTGCCCGGCTTGTTCAGTACGTCCATGGGCACCATCATCTTGCCCACGTCGTGGAGGAGTCCCGCCATGCCCAGTTCCCGGGTCTGGTCGTCATCCAGGCCGAGCTGGCGGGCCAAGGCGATCATCAGGGCGCAGACCGCCACCGAATGCATGTAGGTGTAGTCGTCGGCCGTTTTCAGGCGGGCCAGGCTGATGAGGGCCCCGGGGTTCCTCAGCACCGAGTTGGAAATCTCCTCCACCAGCGATTGGGCCTGCTCCGCCTCGATGGCCTTGCCCATGCGCGCTTCCTGGAACATGGAGACCACTGCTTCCTTGGCCTTGGCGCAAATCCTGGCGGCCTGCTGTAGCTCTTGCTCGATGGACACCTTTTCGGGGGGATTCTGCCGGGCGACCGCCTGGGCCTCGGCCTGGTGGGCGGTTTCGTCCTCTTCCTGGGTGGCTTTCCCCGGTTCCACGTCCAGGCCGTGGGCGGCGTCGATCCAGACCTGCCTGATGCTGCTGGCCCGGATGAGGGCAAGGTCCTTGGGGTCTTCGATGACGAACTTGGTCCGCCAGAACGGATGGTCCAACCAGGACCCGCAGAACTCATGGAGGTGCATGCCGAGGCGCAAATCCTCGACACCGATTCTTTTAAGCATGGCCCGTTACCCCTTTTTTAGAGGGATAGTCTAACCCATAAAAAAAGGGAGCCGGAGGCTCCCTTTGCCGGGTCGTTCGGCTACCGGCTTACAGGCCGGAAGCAGCCCACAGGGCCTCGGCCCGGTCGGTGGCTTCCCAGGTGAATTCCGGCTCGTCCCGGCCGAAGTGGCCGTAGGCGGCGGTCTTCTGGTAGATGGGGCGCAGCAGGTCCAGCATCTGGACGATGCCCTTCGGACGCAGGTCGAAGTGCTCCCGCACCAGGGCGGTCAGCTTTTCGTTGCTGATCTTGCCGGTGCCGTAGGTGTCCACCATGATGGAGGTGGGCTCGGCCACGCCGATGGCGTAGGACACCTGCACCAGGCACTTGGAGGCCAGGCCGGAGGCGACGATGTTCTTGGCGACGTAGCGGCCGGCGTAGGCGGCGGAACGGTCCACCTTGGAGGGATCCTTGCCGGAGAAGGCCCCGCCGCCGTGGGGTGCGGCACCGCCGTAGGTATCCACGATGATCTTGCGACCGGTGAGGCCGCAGTCACCTTGCGGACCGCCGACCACGAAGCGGCCGGTGGGGTTCACGAAGTACTTGATCTCGCCCTTGATCAGTTCCTTGGGCAGGACGGGCTTGATGACTTCCTCGATGACGGCTTCCCGCAGGGCGGCCAGCTCGATGTCCGGGGCGTGCTGGGTGGAGAGCACCACGGCGTCGATGCTGTGGGGCTTGCCGTCCACGTAGCGGATGGTGACCTGGGACTTGGCGTCCGGGCGCAGCCAGGACAGGCGGCCGTCCTTGCGAAGGGCGGCCTGGCGCTCCACCAGGCGGTGGGACAGGTAGATGGGCAGCGGCATCAGGGACGGGGTTTCGTCGCAGGCGTAGCCGAACATCAGGCCCTGGTCGCCGGCGCCCTGGCCCAGGTTGTCGTCATAGGCCTTGTTCACGCCCTGGGCGATGTCGGGGGACTGCTTGTCGTAAGCCACCAGCACGGCACAACCCTTGTAGTCGATGCCGTACTCGGTGTTGTCGTAGCCGATGCGCTTGATGGTTTCCCGGGCAACGTTGATGTAATCCACGTTGGCGGTGGTGGTGATTTCGCCGGCGAGAACGACGAGGCCGGTGTTGCAGAGGGTTTCGGCGGCGATGCGGGCGTGCTTGTCCTGGGCCAGGATGGCGTCGACGATGGCGTCGGAAATCTGGTCGGCGACTTTGTCGGGATGGCCTTCGGAGACCGATTCCGAAGTGAAGAGATAATCGCTGTGAGCGGTCATTGTTCTGCTCCGTGCGGCCCTCGTTTCCGGCGTTACCGGCTCCGGGCCACGAGCAGGCGACGCTTTAGCGGTATTTGGGGAAGGCTTCGAAGAACCTTCGGTCGCCCCGCAAGTTGTCTGATTAACTCGGCGACTCGATAATGTTAGCTTTTTTCCAGGGGCTTGCAACCCCCTGACCTACATGGTTTTCCTATTCCGCCTGTTGAGTTGGCTGCCCTTGCGGCTGGTGCACACCGTAGGTGCGGCCTTCGGCTGGCTTACCTATGCTGCTTCGCCCACCTATCGCCGCCACCTCCGGGAAAATATGGCCCAGGCCGGTATCGACCCGGTATTGCGGGCCAAGGCCGTCGCCGAGGCCGGTAAACAAGCCCTGGAGCTGTCCCGCATCTGGCTGCGGACCCTGGAACAAACCAACGCCCAGGTGGCGGAGGTCACCGGCTGGGAACACGTGGAAGCCGCCCGGCAGGCCGGCAAGGGCATCGTCTTCATGACGCCGCACCTGGGCTGTTTCGAGATCACCGCCCAGTACTATTCCGCCTTCGGGGAGATCACCGTGCTCTATCGCCCGCCCCGGCAGAAGCCCCTTCAGGACATGATCCTCAAGGGCAGGAAGCGGGAGCGCCTGCACCTTGCTCCGGCCGACTTGTCCGGGGTGCGATCCCTCATCAAGGCCCTCAAGCGGGGCGAGGCCGTCGGCATGCTTCCCGATCAGGCGCCCAAGGTCGGCGAGGGAGTGTGGCTCGATTTCTTCGGCCGCCCCGCCTACACCATGACCCTGGCCGCCCGCCTCACCGAGACCGGCGCCACGACCTTGATGGCCTGGGGCGAGCGCCTGCCGGACGGGCGGGGCTACCGGCTCCATTTTCGGCCGCCCCTCCAGGCCCTGGCGGGGGATACCGTCGCCCGGGCCCAGCAGATCAACCACGAAATCGAGACCCTGGTGCGGGAATGCCCGAGCCAGTACCTCTGGGGCTACAACCGCTACAAGCGGCCGGCGGGGGCCGAGCCGCCTCCGCAACAAACCGCCTCATGAAGAACCTGTTCACGCGCCTTCTCGTGGCCTTGCTGTGGCTGCTCCACTGGCTTCCCTTGCCGGTGCTGCGCGCCATCGGCGGATTCATCGGGCGGATTCTCTACGTCCTGGGCCGGGAGCGGCGGGAGATCGCCCTCACCAACCTGCGCCTCTGCTTCCCCGATCTGGGCGAAGCCGAGCGGGAAGCGATGGCACGCCGCCATTTCGTTGCCTTTTCCCAGGCCTTCATCGACCGGACCCTGGGCTGGTGGGCACCCCGTTGGCGGCTGCGGCGCCTGATCCGCCTGCACGGGGAGGAAAACCTGCGGGACCCGGAAGGCCGTCCGGTGATCCTCCTGGCGCCTCATTTCGTCGGCCTGGACGCGGGCGGCACCATGATGACCATGACCACGCCCCTGGTCAGCGTCTATTCCAACCAGAAGAACCCGGTCATCAACCAGGTGCTCCTCGACGGCCGGCTGCGCTTCAACCAGCCCATCCTCATGTCCCGCCAGGACGGCATGCGGAAGGCCATCAAGGCCCTGAAGGACGGCTATCCCTTCTACTACCTGCCGGACATGGACTTCGGTCCCAAGGAATCCATTTTCGTCCCCTTTTTCGGGGTGCCGGCGGCCACCATCACCCGCGTTTCCCGCCTGGCCCGGCTCACCAACGCGCGGGTCGTGCCCTGCATCACCCGCCAAGTGAAGGACGGCTATGAGGTGGAATTGCAACCGGCATGGGAAAATTACCCCGGCGAGAGTGTCGAAGCCGATACTGAACGCATGAACCGATACATCGAAACCCAGGTGCTGCGAATGCCGGAGCAGTATTTCTGGTTGCATAAGCGCTTCAAGACCCGGCCGCCCGGAGAACAGAGGTACTACAAATGAGCAGCCCCCTGAAAATAGAAATCCGCCCGGTGACCCATCCCGACGTACCCGCCATTTCCGCCCTGGCCCGGGAAATCTGGCAGGCCACCTATCCCGGGATCATCACCCAGGAACAGATCGACTTCATGCTGGAGCAACGCTACGGCGTCGAGCGCCTCTACGACGACCTGGAGCAGGCCGACAAATGGCTGGACCAGGCCTTCTGCGACGGCCGGCGCATCGGCTTCGCCTTCAGCGAGATCTACAAGGGCGAGTTCAAGCTGGACAAGCTCTACATCCACCCGGACGTGCAGCGCCGGGGTGTCGGCGGCCAGCTCATCGAGCACGTCGCCCAGCGGGCGAAGAAACTTGGCTATCCGGTGGTCATCCTGGCGGTGAACAAGCGCAACGAGAAGGCCATCGGCTCCTACAAAAAATATGGCTTTGCCGTCCGGGATGCCATCGTGGACGACATCGGCGGCGGCTTCGTGATGGACGACTACATCATGGAGAAAAAACTTTAATAGCTGGAGATAACCCCATGTCTCTGCTATGCTTTTCCTAAATTAACCCGGGATTTCCAGTGAAGCTGAAATTTACCAAGATGCATGGTCTGGGCAACGATTTCGTTGTCCTGGACGGCGTTCGCCAGCAAGTCAATCTCTCGCCGGAGCAAATCCGCTTCCTGGCAGACCGCAATTTCGGCGTGGGTTGCGACCAGCTCCTGCTGGTGGAAGCGCCCAGCCAAGCCGGCGTCGATTTCCGCTATCGCATCTTCAATGCCGACGGCGGCGAGGTGGAGCAGTGCGGCAACGGCGCCCGCTGCTTCGTGCGCTTCGTCCACGAGGCTGGCCTGACGACCAAGCGGGAAATCCGGGTCGAGACCCAACAGGGCATCATCGCCCCCCGCCTGGAAGAGAACGGCGAGGTAACGGTGGACATGGGCGCCCCCCGCTTCAAGCCGGAGGAGATTCCCTTCGTCAGCGATAGTGAGGCGGTCATCCAGTCCCTGGATGTCAATGGCCAGGCCGTCGACATCACCGTCGTCTCCATGGGCAATCCCCACGCCGTGCAGGTGGTCGATAGCGTCGACACCGCGCCGGTGGCGGCCCAGGGGCCCGTTATCGAGAACCATCCCCGCTTCCCCAAGCGGGTCAACGTCGGCTTCATGGAAATCAAGGACCGCCACGCCATCCGCCTGCGGGTCTTCGAGCGCGGTTCCGGCGAGACCCTAGCCTGCGGTACCGGCGCCTGCGCCGCCGTGGTGGCCGGCATCCGCCGCGGCCTCCTGGATACGCCGGTACGGGTCAGCACCCGGGGCGGCGACCTGTCCATCGCCTGGGGCGGCCCCGGGCAACCCGTCCTCATGACCGGACCCGCCGTGACCGTCTTCTCTGGAGAAATCGAACTATGACCGCTGCCATCAACGCCGACGACGTTGCCCGTTTCCTGCAGGCCAATCCCGACTTTTTCGACCAGTACGCCGACCTGCTGGCCCATCTGAACGTCCCCCATCCCCATGGCGGCCGGGCCATTTCCCTCAACGAGCGGCAGATGCTGGTGATGCGGGAAACCAACAAGCAGCTGGAAAGCAAGCTGGCCGAACTGATCGCCTTCGGCGAGGAAAACGACGCCATCAGCGAGAAGGTCCATCGCCTGTCGGTGGCCCTCATCGCCGCCGAAACCTTCCAGGCGGTCATCCATCTCCTCAACTTCCACCTCTGCGACGACTTCGCCGTGCCCCACGTGGCGCTCCGCCTGTGGGACAAGCCCGCCGACATCGAGGACCTGCCGGAATTCGCGGCGGTCAGCGAGGAGCTCCAGGTCTTCGCCGAAACCCTGGCTCGGCCCTACTGCGGCTCCACTGCCGGCTTCGGCACCGCCTCCTGGTTCGGCGAGCATGCGACCCACATCCGTTCCCAGGCCCTCATCGCCCTGAGAAACGGCGGCGGCACCATCGGCATGATCGCCCTGGGCAGCGAGGATACCCAGCGCTTCTACGCCGACATGGGCACCCTCTACCTGGAGCGCCTGGGCGAAATGGTCTCCGCCGCCCTGGCCCGGGTCACCAAGTCCGCCCTGTGACCACTTCGGCGACGGTCGACGCCTACCTGGCCGAACTGGCCGAGCAGCGCCGGCAGTCGCCCCTGACTGTCACCAGTTACCGGCGGGACCTGGAAAAACTCCTGGCACTGGCCGGAGAAACTCCCCTGGCCGGCCTCCAGGTCCACCACGTCCGCCGCTTCGTCGCCCAGCTCCATGGCGGCGGCCTGTCGGGGCGGTCGCTAGCCCGGCTCCTGTCGGCCTGGCGCGGCTACTTCACCTGGCTGGGCCGCCGGGGAGAAATCGCGGCCAATCCCTGCGAGGGCATCCGCCCCCCCAAGTCTCCCAAACGCCTGCCCAGCGCCCTGTCGGTGGACGAAACCGCCCGCCTGCTGGACAGCGAGGAGGACAGCGATCCGGCCCTGGCGGCCCGGGATAGGGCCATTTTCGAGCTTTTCTATTCCTCCGGCCTGCGCCTGGCCGAACTGGCTTCCCTCAACCGGGATGCCCTGGAAATGGCCCTCCAGGACGGCGAGGTGCGGGTCACCGGCAAGCGGGAAAAGACCCGCATCGTGCCGGTGGGCGCCAAGGCCCAGGCGGCCCTGAGTGCCTGGGCGGCCGAGCGGGAAGCCCTGGCGGCGCCCGATGAGGATGCCCTGTTCGTGAGCCGGCGGGGAACCCGCCTCTCCCACCGCATGATCCAGCGCCGCCTGGGCACCCAGGCCCTGCAGGCGGGGTTGCCGACCCACGTCCATCCCCACATGCTGCGCCACTCCTTCGCCTCCCATGTATTGCAGTCCTCCGGCGACCTGCGGGCGGTGCAGGAAATGCTCGGCCACGCCAGCATCGCTTCCACCCAGGTCTATACCCATCTGGATTTCCAGCACCTGGCCAAGGTCTACGACACCGCCCACCCCCGCGCCAAGCGGGGAAAGCCGGATTCCTGAGTGGATTCCAATTGACCGCCGGCCCGCTTCCAAATATGATTATCCGTTTCGAAAAATCGCCTGAATCAAGGAGTTAGTCATGGCCATCAACCGTACCCGCCGTTCCTCCCTGGAGCGCCGCTGCGTTTCCAAGACCGCCAAGCGTCTGTTCAAGGGTTCCAGCAAGACCATGTTCAAGGTCATCTACGGCGCCGAGTGCCACGCCCGTAACCGCAAGGCCCTGGGCTAAGCGTCTGCCGCATTCCGGAGCCCCGGTCGCCGCAAGGTGACCGGGGCTTCTTGCATTTGTCTTCGAAGGTCGCCCCATGGCACAACTCATCCTGGCTCCGGACAAGGAGCGTTCCGTCTTCAAGCGCCACCCCTGGCTGTTCGCAGGTTCCGTCGCCCATCTGGTGGGCCGGGCCCGGGCCGGCGACACGGTGGACATCCTCGCCCACGACGGCCGCCCCCTGGGCAAGGCCGCCTTCAGCCCCAAGTCCCAGATCCGCGCCCGGATGTGGACCTTTGATCCTGCCGAGACCATCGACGACGCCTTCTTCAAGCGCCGGGTCGCTGCCGCCGTTGCGCGGCGCGCCGCCCTGCCGGAACTGGCTGGCCAGGAGGGGGTGCGTCTCATCCACGCCGAATCCGACGGCCTGCCCGGTGTCATTGCCGACCGCTATGGCGATACGGTGGTGGTGCAGCTCACCTCCGCCGGCGCGGACAAGTGGCGCAACGCCATCGTCGGCGCCCTGGTGAAGGCCACCGGCTGCGCCCGGGTCTATGAGCGCTCCGATTCCGACGTGCGCGGCCTCGAAGGCCTGGAGCCGGTCACCGGCTGGATCCATGGCGAGGCGAGCGGCGCGCCGCTCTCCATCGACGAGAACGGCGTGCGCCTGGGCATCGACATCGCCGGCGGCCACAAGACGGGCTTCTACCTGGATCAGCGGGACAATCGCCTGCTGCTGCGCCAGCTTTCGGCCGGGAAGAGCGTCCTCAACTGCTTCTGCTACACGGGGGGATTCTCCCTCCAGGCCCTGGCCGGTGGCGCCGAGAGCGTGCTGTCCATCGATTCCTCCGGTCCCGCCCTGGACCAGGCCAAGGCCAACCTCGCCCTCAATCCCCAATTGCCGGCGGATAAGGCTGAATGGCTGGAGACGGACGTGTTCGAGGCCCTGCGGGTTTTCCGCAAGGAAGGACGGCAGTTCGACCTCATCGTCCTGGACCCGCCCAAATTCGCCCCTTCCGCCTCCCACGCCGACCGGGCGTCCCGGGCCTACAAGGACATCAACCTCCTGGGCTGCCGGCTCCTGAAGCCGGGCGGCCTCCTGATGACCTATTCCTGTTCCGGCGGCATCGGCCTCGAACTGTTCCAGAAGATCGTCGCCGGCGCTGCCCTGGATTCGGGCCGGGAAGCCCGCATCGTGCGACGCCTGGCCGGTTCACCCGACCACCCGGTGGCCCTCAACTTCCCGGAAGGGGAATACCTGAAGGGCCTGCTGGTCCAGGTGGATTGACCGCGCTACACTGAACCGGTGACCTCGCTGCGCCACTTCCTCCTCGTCGTCGCCCTCGTCTTCGGCCAACTGGCCGTCGGGGTGCATGCCGTCGAGCATGTGGCGGGCAAGGAAGGGGTGCCGCCGGCCCATGCCTGCCAGCTCTGCCTGGCGGCCCACGACCTGGGTTCGGGCCTGACCGGAACGGTTTCCCTGCCGCCGGTGATTGAGGTGGTGCTGGTGCCGGAGGACGTGTCCTTCTCGGCCCGCAGCCACCTGCCGCCGCCCCTCGCCAGCCAGCGCGCCCCTCCCTTCGCCTGAAACGCCTTCCCTGCCATCGGCCGCGGCCTGCCGTCGCGGCCTGTTGCCATTGCGTTTCAGGAGAAGTCCATGTTGCACAAGAACATCGCGTTTGCCGTCGCCCTGGCGTCGTGCGGCGGCGCCCAGGCGGCCACAGATGCCGATCTGGCCGCCATTCGCGCCCAGATCGACGATATGAAAAAGAGCTACGAGCAGCGCATCGCCGCTCTCGAAGCCAAGCTGGCGGCTGCGGAAGCCGCCAAATCTGCCGGATCCGCGCCAGCCCCGGCTCCCGCGGCACCGATGCCGGCCGGTTCCGCCACCGCCTTCAACCCCGAGGTTTCCGTCATCCTGAACGGGACCTACGCCAGCACTTCCCGCAGCCCGGATACCTATCGCCTGCGGGGCTTCATTCCCAGCGGCGGCGAAATCTCGCCGCCCAAGCGCAGTTTTTCCTTGGGCGAATCCGAACTGGCCCTGGCGGCCAACGTAGACCCCATGTTCCGGGGCGTTGCCCTCTTTTCCATGTCGCCGGATGGCGGCGTGAATACCGAGGAGGCCTATGTGGAGACCCTGGCCCTGCCGGAAGGGCTGAAGCTCAAGGCCGGACGCTTCCTGTCCGGCATCGGCTATCTCAACGCCCAACATCCCCACGCCTGGGATTTCGTCGATGCGCCCCTGATCTATAAAGCCTTCTACGGTTCCCGGCTGGGCAATGACGGCGTGCAGCTGAAATGGCTGGCGCCGACGCCGATCTATCTCGAAGTCGGCGCCGAAATGGCCCGGGGCGGAGGCTTCCCCGGCAATGAGCGGGACCGCAACGGCAACGGCCTCGGCGCCCTGTTCGCCCATGTCGGGGACGACGTAGGCATTTCCCATTCGTGGCAGGCGGGGGTTTCCTATGTGAGCACCCGGCCCAATGGGCGGCAATTCAGCGATATCGACGCCGCCGGTACCGTAAATGCCGTCGGCAGTCTTGCGGGGAGCAGCAACACCGTCGGCGCTGATTTCGTGTGGAAATGGGCGCCCAACGGTGATCCCACCTACCGCAGCTTCAAATTCCAGGCCGAATACATGCAGCGCCGGGAAAGCGGTAGCCTGACCTATGACGACACCCCAATCGCGGCGCCTGCGGGTGCCGGTCTGGTCGGTGCGGCTTCCGACACCTACCGCCGCCGCCAATCCGGCTGGTACGCCCAAGGCGTCTGGCAATTCGCCCGCGGCTGGCGGGTCGGCTACCGCCACGATGCCTTGGACTCCGGCACCGCCAACGTCGGCACGACGCTGGCCCTGGCCGATGCTGCTGGCCTCCAGCGCTACTCCCCCCGGCGCGACACCCTGATG
>JBLNBI010000310.1:0-5629 GCA_050259815.1 Actinomycetota bacterium
CGACCCGGCCCTTGAAGGCGTGCAGGGCCTTGAGGCCGTCTTCCCGGCGGCCGGTCTCCAGGTGGGCGATGACGGCGGCCAGGGGGGCATCCCCCTCGTCCAGGAATTTCCTCAACCAGCCCAGGTAGGCGGCCTGGTTGCCGTCGAAGCGGTGGAGTCCGGCCTGGGTGTCCACGCCTTCTATGGCCGGCAGGCTGCCGACAGGGGCCGCGGGCGCCGGCTGAGTAGGCGCCTGCTCCCGGTATTGGCGCTCGGCCGGAATCCACTTGGCCAGTAGGCGGTAGAAGGTGTCGGTGGAGAAGGGCTTGCCCAGGTGGTCGCTCATGCCGGCGGCGAGGCTCGCCTGCTTCTCGTGTTCCATGGCGTGGGCGGTCATGGCGATGATGGGGAGCGCTTCCCGGCCGGGCAGGGCGCGGATGGCCCGGGCGGCGGTGTGGCCGTCCATCTCCGGCATCTGCACGTCCATGAAGACCACGTTGAACCTGTCGGCCGGATGGGCATTGATGGCCTCCAGGGCTGAGCGGCCGTTGTCTGCCTCCACGCCCTCGATGCCCACCTGTTTGAGCAATTCCGTGACGATCTGGCGGTTGATGGGCTGGTCGTCCACCACCAAGGCCCGGCAGCCGCGGTAGCGAATGCCCTTGACGTCCGCCTCGGGGACGGGGCCGGTAGCGGCGAGGGCGGCCGGGTCGGCCACGCCGAGGGCGACCTGGACCCGGAAGGTGCTGCCAATGCCCGGCGCGCTGGAGACGCCGATGGAGCCTTCCATCATCTCCGCCAGCCGGCGGCAGATGGTGAGGCCAAGGCCCGTGCCGCCGTGGGTGCGGGTGATGGAAGTGTCGGCCTGGGAGAAGGGCTGGAAGAGCCGGTCGATCTCGGCCTGGGTGAGGCCGATGCCGGTGTCGGCCACCTCGATGAGAAGGCGCAGCCGGTCGCCATCCCGGGATTCCTGCTTGAAGCGCACCGCCACGCTGCCCTGGGGGGTGAATTTGATGGCGTTGGTGAGGAGGTTGAGGAGGATCTGCTCCAGGCGCAGGGGATCGCCCAGGAGGTGGGTGGGGAGCTCCGGGGCGAAGTGGACCTGGAAGCCCAGCTTGTTCTCGGCCAGCCGGTGGGCGACCAGGGAAGCGACCCGGTCCATCAGCTCGGAGAGGGCAAAGGGGATGGCTTCCATCTCCAGCCGCCCGGCGGCGATCTTGGAAAGGTCGAGGAGGTCGTTGATGATTTCCAGGAGGGTCTGGCCGGCGTGGCCGATCTTCCCCAGGTAGTCCTTCTGGCGGGCGTCGGCGACGGTGTTCATGGCGAGACCCGATAGCCCGATGACGGCGTTCAGCGGCGTCCGTATCTCGTGGCTCATGTTGGCCAGGAACTCGTTCTTGGCCCGGTCGGCGGCCCGGGCGGCGTCGAGGGCGCGGCTGAGGTCGGCGGTGCGCTGCTGGACCAGTTCCTCCAGTTCGGCCTGGTGTTCCTCCTGGCGCATCTCGGCGTGCTTGCGCTCGGTGATGTCTTCCTTGACGGCGATGAAGTGGCTGATTTCGCCGCATTCGGTGACGATGGGGGAGATGGACACGTCCTCCCAGAACAGCTCGCCGTTCTTGCGCTTGTTGAGAAGTTGGCCCCGCCATTCATGGCCGGCGAGCAGGGTGTCCCACATATTGACGAACAGCTCCCGGGGCATCTGGCCGGAATTGAGGATGCGCGGGTTCCTCCCGACGACCTCCTGGCGGCTGTAGCCGGTGGCCTGGGTGAAGCGTGGATTCACGTACTCGATGTCGCCGTCCCGGTTGGAGATGAGGATGGATACCGGGCTCTGCTCCACGGCCCGGCGCAGCTTGTTGGCCTCTTCCATGGCGGCCCGGCGCACGGTGATGTCCGCATAGATCCAGATGGCGCCCCGCTCCGGGTGCTCCGGGTCCATGGCCTGGCCGGTCATGGCGCCCCAGAAGGCGTGGCCTTGATGGTGCCGCAGCAGTACCTCCTCGCTGAATTTCTTGCCCTCGGCCAGGTCGGCGTAGGCGCGGCGGCCGATGCTGTCGTAGGTTTCCTCGCTGCCGTAGAGCATCCGGGTGGACTTGCCCGTCAGTTCCCCCGGGGCAGCGCCGAAAATTTCCTCGAAGCGGCGGTTGCAGGAAACGATGTGCCGGTTCCGGACGAAGGCGATTCCCACGACGGCGTTCTGGAGGATGGCGTTCTTCTCGGCGGCCAGTTCACGGTAGCCCTCGTTGATCTGGGTAAGGCGCTGGTCCAGGCGGCGGGTGAACAGCCGGGTGGCGAGGAATACCCCACCCATGGAGAGCAGGATCATCAGGGCCATCATGGCCTGCTTGTTCCGGTTGGCGGCCACCGACTGGCTGATGTCGAAGCTGACGCTGATGCCGCCGTGGATGCGGCCGAGCTTGTAAATCTTGTCCGAATGGCAGGCGAGGCAGGCCTTGTCCGTCTGCATGGGGGCCATGTAGCGGAAGATGACCTTGCCGCCGTCCTCGGTGGTGGCGTAAGCCTCCGGCTTGCCGGCCTCGAAGGATTCCAGGGCCTGCTTTTCCCAGGCGTCCGGGAAGTTGTCCGGATTCTTCAGCTTGAGGCTGGTGATGTGGAACTGGTGGTCTCCCTCCTTGCGGGCCAGGGCGGCGATTTCCCGGGACATGGTGTCTGGGTCCCGCAGGGTGAAGACTCGGCCGTCGGTGGAGGAGAAATCGGGGAATTCCAGGAAGTCGTTGGACTCCACGCCGGGCTTCTTTTCCACGTAGACGCCGCCGTAGCCGGAATTCCAGTGCCAGGTAAGGAGGATGTCCCGGAAATGGGCCCGGGCGCGCTTCAGGGCGACCTCCTGGATCTGGTCCTGGTCGGCCAGATGGTTGTAAATGAAGACGGTGCTACCCGCCACTGCCAGCACGGCGCCTACCCGTCGGACAAAGGCTTTCCACAACTGACCGGGGTCGTGTTCCATCATGATTCTTATCGCTTTTTCATGGCAGGGCGCGGAAGGCGCACCTGCTGCCCGGCCTCCCTGACGGGTTTGTCAGGGAATCAAGCGAATTCTATTCCATGAAATGGACGGCCGTACTTGCAGTTCTTTTTGATGGGAGCGTTCCCGAATATGGAAAAATGGCTGCGTAACGGAACGAGAGGTTCCCGGAATCGAGAGAGGGCGCGGGACTATTGTGCCGAGGTGGGCTGAGTATCCGATCTGCCCTTCAACAACTGGTACAACACCTCGGCCACGATTCCTGATGCGAGCCCCAGCAGCATTTCACTACCAGACAGATCGAATATGCCAGAGAAAAAGACCAGGCCGCCGACAAACTGCACCGCCCGAAGGGCATAGGCAAACGGCTTTTTCCAGATAGACAGAGCGGCGATTTCCGCTCTTCTTTGCCTCTGCAGTTCTTTCCGGCTGAGTGCAGGCTGGCGCTTGACACCCGTGACGGCTTCATCGATTTCAGACCCGGTGGCGACAGCCGGAAAGCCGCATCGCCGGCAAATTTCCTCACCGGGCTGATCCGTCGCCTTGCAGGAGTGGCATATCCAGGTGTAGTCAGGCATCAGAGTTCAACGGCTGAATTCGGCGGCTTGGGAGGCTGTTCACCATGGACGCGTTAGTTAACGAGTATTGAATGAATCGCGCTAGCGAAGGGGGACACCCAGCCATACAGCTGTCCATGTGCTTGTTCACGGCCCCCACCAATTGAACCAGAAGCTTACTGACCGGCCCTTCTCTGCGGAAGCAACTTTGTCATCCTTGTGCGCCACGAACTCGGGCTCTCGGCCGGGAAATTGATATGGGCTGAAGACACGCACGAATCTTTCATCACCGAAAACGCCGACCATGGACGTATTGGTCGAAGAGTACTGAAGGAAGCCAGAAGCAATGATTTTTCGAACTAACTCATCGACGGTCGCATCGTCATCCAAGGAATACGTAGCCTCTAACGGGCCAGCCTGATCGTCTTGTGAGCAGCACGCCTCTCTCGTGACGCGGACATACGTCATAGTTTCTCCATGCGGCCTAACGTGGAGGTAAGCGGACTGCCGCGAGAGGCGGCAACAGGAGCGCCAAGGCGGGTGTTCGGCAGGTCCGCTTGACTGCAGGGTTAGCGATCATTGTTCTGATGTGCGTCACCGGAACACTGAGAGCAGAAAGACAGCAAACAGGACCAACTGTAGCCAATGAAAAATGAATAGCCAACTGGCCCATGCCTTTGATTTTGGATAACTGGCTAATACCTCTCGATAGCCACCGAACAGTATTAGCCTTGAAAACGGCATGAATACTTGTTTACGCCAGATGTAGCTGGAAACCGTGGGCGTACCAAGTGACTCATAAATGTCTGGAGCTTCAATCTTTAGTGACTCGATGAATGGGAAACAGAGTGCCGCAAACACAGCTGTGGATGCCATCAGGAGAAGAAACAGCGCGACAACCATGACCGCTAACGGTGAAGGTAAGCGGGCGCCGCGCAGAAGCGGTAGAGGGCGACCAAAAGCGGTGTTTCGGCGGTCCGCTTGACCGAAATGTTAGGTCGAATGCGCTGGCGAAAGGGGGTTCCAGCCATACAGCTGTTCATACGCTTGACGGCCCCCACCAATTGAACCAGAAGCTCACTGATCGCCCCTTCTGAACGGAAGCGATTTTGTCGTCCTTGCGCGCCACGAATTCGGGCTCTCGACCGGGAAACAGATATGGGCTGAAGACGCGCACGAATTGTTCGTCACCGAAGGTGCCGACCATGGAAGCATTGGTTGACGAGTACTGAAGGAAGCCAGAAGCGACGACTGTTCGAACGAGCTCATCAATAGTTGCATCGTCATCCAAGGAGTACGTAGCCTCCAAGGGGCCAACCTGATCGTCTTGTGAGCAGCACGCTTCTCTGGTGACGCGAACATACATCATCGATTCTCCATGCGGCCTAACGATGAAAGTAACCGGACGCCGCGCTGGGCGGGTTGATGCAGCCTACAGGCGGGTGTTCGGCGGTCCGGTTGACTGGATTGTTAGCCGCCATTGGGTTTTCCCTTTCCAAAGACGATCCGGATAGCAGCTACGGCGAGTACGGTGAAAAGCAAACTAATCGTGCCACCCAGCGCTGGCACATGAATGGCCCGGCTCAAGGGAAGCGCGGATAACATAAAGCTATATGCCGCGCCCAACATAAACCAAACTGCCCAGTGAAAATCCCGGCGGTGGAAGAAGCCGACTATGGCATTGAGACAGACAGCTAGGATGGCGAGGATGGTCCCGAAAACCGGAACAAAAAAGTAACGGACTTGTGGCCCCATTTCAGGCCACGTGTTCGGATCGGCGGGGTCAATTGCTGCCAAGCTTACATTTACGTCAATAGCGACAATAATTGCCACACCAAGGTACACCCCGAAAACAAACAAGCCATGCTTTATTAGCGTGCGTAGAAATTTCGGAAGGGGCACGGCCATGGTGGCTAACGTGGAAGGTAAGCGGACTGCCGCGCGGGGCGGCTACCGGAAAAACGAGGCAGGTGTTCGGCAGGTCCGCTTGACCGCCTTGTTAGGCGAGGCAGGGCAAGAGAACTGAAGGGCTTGGCGGTGCCCGATGGGGTTGCGGTGGCCTGATGTTTGGCGGCCCAGGCTGGAACGGCTTTGCCCTTAGATAGCG
>JBLNBI010000311.1:0-3171 GCA_050259815.1 Actinomycetota bacterium
CCCGGAGGGGATTCGTGCTGTCCGGCAGGCTGCGCTGCCCCGGCCTCTTTTCGCACACGGGCGGCGAACAAGCGGTCGCCCACATCGAAAACTTGGATCGCGGCCACCTCCGGACGCAGCATCTCGGCTGCCAGGGTGTTATCCACCGACTCCCGGTTCACGTCCCACAGGGGCGAGGCGAGGCTGTTAGCCAGGCGCTGCACGGTCGCCTGCTTCATTTCCGCGAAGTTCTCGCCCAATTCGGCCGCCAAGCGGTACTGGCCGATGATGCCGAAGGCTGCGAGCGTCGCCGTCGCCACCGCGACGAAGATCACGGTCAGGCGGAATTGCAGGGAACGGGTGAGTACGGCGGGCAAATATTCCATATCGGCAGTCGCGGGATCGATTCGACTCTCCCGCTAATACAGGGAATTATCGTCCATTAGCCCATGGACGAGATGATCTATCGCAACGAGGCGGCATACGACAGGTGGTTCGGGCAGCCCGATGCGCCAACCGCCTGACGGCTACGAAGAAACCCTCACCCCCCTGCCTGCCACACATTCCGGCAATGGGTCTCCCGGATGCGCCAGGCGCAGGCAGCGCCGAACCAGGCGGCGCCGGCCACCAGCAGGAGCCCCAGGCGGAAATCGTCCGGGGCGTAGGTGCGCACGCCGTTGGTCATGGTGCCCTGCCAGTGGAGGTCCATCACCCAGCCCACCAGGGGCTGCAGGATGGCACCGGCCAGGAAGCCCCCCATGTTCGCCACCGAGGTGGACATGCCGGACAAAAGCGGCGGATTCACTTCCTTGGCGCAGGCCCAGGTCAGGGTGAAGCTGGCGGTGGCCAGCCCCATGAGGCCGAACAGGGCGTAGGTGGCCGCCAGGGGCAAGGCGATGCCGGACAGCCAGACCAGCCAGATGAGGCCGTAGAGGTGGGTGGAGACGATGACCACCGGCTTCCGGCGCCCCAGGCGGTCGGAAATGCTGCCGATCACCAGGCAGCCGATGGCGAAGCCGGCGAAATAGAGGGACAGGTGGTTGGAGGCCACCGCCCGGGTCAGGCCGTGGGCCTGGGTGAGGAAGGGCATGGCCCAGAGGCCGCCGAAGGTGAAGAAGCTGCCCGCCACCCCGAGGTTGACCAGGGCCGCCGGCCAGGTGGAGCGGTTCTTGAGCACCGAGGCGAGGCCGGAGAGCACCGCGGTCCGGTCGAACTTCGCCCTGTGGGCGGGCTGGCCGGCGGCCTTTTCCGGCCGGTCCCGCACCAGCAGCCAGCAGGCGGTGCCCAGCACCACCGAAACCGCCCCGACCCCGATGAAAACGGTGCGCCAGCCCGTGGCCTGGGCCAGACCGGAAAGAGGTGCCCCGGCCAGGACCGAGCCCAGGTTGCCGACCAGCATGGAGGCCCCCACCAGGGTGGCGAAGCGGTTTTCCTCGAACCACACGGCAATGATCTTGAGCATGGCGATGAAGGTGACCGACACCCCCAGCCCCACCAGGGTGCGGCCGGCCAGGGCCAATTCCAGGCTCGGCGCCAGGCCGAACAGGAGGCTGCCGGCGCCGCCCACCATGCCGCCCAGGAAAAGGATGCGGCGCGGCCCCAGGGTATCCACCAGGACGCCGGTGGGGATCTGCATCACCGTATAGACGTAGAAATAGGTGGCCGCCAGGATGCCCAGGGAGGCGGCGGAGGTCTGGAAAGCGGCCGCCAGGTCGTGGGCGATGCCGGCCGGCGCGAAGCGCTGGAAGAAGGAAAGGACGTAGGCGGTGGCGACGATGCCGAGGGCGATCCAACGGCGGCGCTTCTGGTCGGATGTGAGGCTCATGGTCTGCGGGGGCGCGAAATCCGGCCGGTTCCCGCCCGAGGACGGTCCGGCCTTATGGGAAGAAGGACGCCGGCGGCGCCGGCTGTCTCAGGGGCTTACTTGAGGGAGAGGATCCACTTGGCGAGGGTCGCCGCGTCGGCCTCGGAGACCGCTGCATTGGGCGGCATGTCGGCACCGCCCCACTCGCCCTTGCTACCGGCTCGGATCTTCTGGGCCAGGACGGCGTCGGCCCCCTTCTCGCCGGCGCGCTTCTTGGCGATGTCCTTGTAGGCGGGCCCCACCAGCTTCTTTTCCACGGTGTGGCAGCCCAGGCAGTTCTTGGATTTGGCCAGTTCCTCGGAAGCGGCGGCACCGCCGGCGGCCAGGCCGGCCGCGATGAATAGCGCAAGATGAATCTTCATCTCTCATGTCCCCTTATTGGTTTGATTTTTCGGCTGTCGCCCCCGGTGGGGGCGACCCCGGCAGTCTAATCCGGGGCGGCGGATTATGAAACCCGGCTAAACCTCAACCCAGCATTTCCACCAGCAGGTTCTCGATCTCCATGCGGCCCACCGGGCTGGCCATGGCGATCAGGGTGTAGCCGGGCTTGAGCATGAATTCCTTGGGCGGGTTGAACTGCCATTCGCCGTTACGCTCCCGCACGGCGAGCAGGACGTAGTCGGCGCTGCGCAGCTGGAGCTTGCCCAGGGGCTTGGGAATGAAGGCGGCAGGGATGGGTACCTCTTCCACCCGGAGTTGCTTCTCGGACTTCAGCATCTCGTCCAGGAAGGAGACCACATGGGGGCGGATCATGGCCGAGGCGATGCGCATGCCGCCGGTGAAGTTGGGGGAGACGATGGCGTCGGCGCCGGCCTTCTTCATCTTCTCGATATTGCGGGTTTCCTGGCAGCGGGCCACCACCCGGACATTGGGGTTGAGCTGCTTGGCGGTGATGATGATCATCAGGTTGCGGGAATCGTCGCCGGTCAGGGCGAAGACGCCCTTGGCATCATGGAGATCGGCCCGCAGCAGGATGTCGTCGTCGCTGGCGTCGCCGTGGATGTAGAGGAGACCCGGGAAGCGCTCCTTGTATTCCTCCAGTTTCTGCTCATCCTCGTCGATGGCGACGAAGTGGCGGTTGGTGGCTTCCAGCTCCCCGGCCACGTTGCGCCCCACCCGGCCGAAGCCGCACAGGATGTAATGCCCCTTGAGTTTCTTGATGATTTTTTCCATGCGTCTTCTCCGCAGGTTCCCGTTGAGGTCCGTCTCCAAAAGCGTCACCGTGACGATGGAGAACAGCATCGACAGGGTACCGGCCCCCAGGATGCCGACCACGACCGTAAACATCCGGGCCGGCTGGTTGTTGGACATATCGATGATTTCGCCGT
>JBLNBI010000312.1:0-3526 GCA_050259815.1 Actinomycetota bacterium
CCCCACCCGGGACCCGGCCTTCCCCACCGAGCTGCCGGCTGGCAATTGGGAAGTGGCGGTGTTCGACAACCGCTTCCCGTCCCTTGCCACGCCGCCCCCCGGGGCGGAGCCGCCGCCCAGCATCACCGTCCCCACGGCCCCCGCCAATGGCCACTGCGAGGTCACCGTCTATACCCAGGAGGCCCACACCTCCCTCGGCAGCCTGCCCCTCGGGCACCTGGAGTTGCTCCTCCGGGTCTGGGGGGAGCGCACCAACCGGCTGATGGAGCGGGGCGACATCGCCTACGTGCTGCCCTTCGAGAACCGGGGCACGGAAGTGGGCGCCACCCTCCACCATCCCCACGGCCAGACCTATGCCTATCCGGTGGTGCCGCCGGTCCCGGCCCGCATGCTGGAGCAGGGGATCGCCTACCTGGAATTGCACGGCACCGGCGTCCTGGAGGACCTGATTTCCCGGGAGCGCCAGGACGGCCAGCGCCTCCTCTACGCCGGCCCCCATGCCGTCGCCTTCGTGCCCCCCTGCGCCCGCTATCCCTATGAGGTCTGGCTGGCGCCCAACGCCCCGGTGGCCAGCTTCGCCGACCTCAACGACGAGCAGCGGGCCGACCTCGCCCGGGGACTGAAGACCCTGCTCCTCAAGTACGACGGCCTCTGGCAGCGTCCCATGCCCTATGTCATGGCCTGGTACCAGGCCCCCACCGACGGCAAGCCCCATCCGGAGGCTCACCTCCACGCCCAGTTCTATCCCCCCTACCGGACCCGGGACCGGCTGAAATTCCTGGCCGGCACCGAGCTGGCGGCCAGCTTCTTCGCGGTGGACGCCCTGCCCGAGGAGAAGGCCAAGGAACTCCAGCAGGTGCAGGTGGAAATCGACTGATCATGGCGGACAAGAGCTTCCAGGAAGTGTTCGGGCAGTCCCCCGAGGTGGTGGCCAGCGCCCCCGGCCGGGTGAATCTCCTGGGGGAGCACACGGATTACAACGACGGCTACGTGCTGCCCATCGCCATCACCCAGAGCACCACCGTCTCCCTGCGACGCCGCCAGGGGGAAGGCTTCGCTCTCTACGCCGACAGCTTCGGCCGCCGGCTGGAATTCACCCTGTCCCGGCCGCCCACCGAGCATTTCGCCCAGTACGTTTACGGCTGCCTGATGGAAGTTGGCGCCCCGGTGCCTCCCCTGGAAATCCACGTCCATTCCGAAGTGCCCATGGGGGTGGGGCTGTCCTCCAGCGCCGCCCTGGAAGTGGCCACCCTGCGGGCCCTGCGCCAGCTTCTCGGGCTCGCCCTGGACGACGTGCGCATCGCCCAGCTCGCCCAGGCGGCGGAGGTGAAGCATGCCGGGGTGGCCTGCGGCATCATGGACCAGATGGCCTCCAGCCTGTGCGACACCACCCACGCCCTGTTCCTCGATACCCGCTCCCTGGACAGCCGTCTGATTTCGCTGCCCGGGGACGGTGCCGTGCTGGTGCTGGATTCCGGCGTCTCCCGGTCCCTGGCCAAGAGCGGCTACAACGACCGTCGGGCCGAGTGCGAGGCGGCGGCCCGACTCCTCGGGGTGCCCGCCCTGCGGGATGCGGCCGATCCCACGGCCGTCGAAGCCCTGCCGGAACCCCTGCGCCGCCGGGCCCGCCACGTGGTCAGCGAAAACACCCGGGTCCTGGAGGCCCTGGACTGCGCCGATGCCGCCGCCTTCGGCCGCCTCATGAATGCCTCCCACGCCAGCCTGCGGGACGACTACGAGGTCTCGGTGCCCGAACTGGACACCCTGGTGGGCCTCCTCCAGGCCCAGCCGGCGGTCTATGGCGCCCGCCTCACCGGGGCCGGCTTCGGCGGGGCCTGCGTCGCCCTGTGCCGGCCCGACGGCTTGGCCGAGACTGCGGCTACCGTATTGGACGCCTACGCCCGGCAGGGTTTTTCGGGTCGCAGGCTGGTGCCCTGACCGATGGCCGGCCGAGGATTTTCCTTAGCCGGCTTCCCTCAACAGCCATCCCGCCCCCGGTGGCGGCGGGCAATTTTTACACGCCAACACCCGGTTTTCGGGCCGTCGGAACCGGGCACGGCGAATGCTGCATACCGTTTCGGCATTCGGTGCCGTCGGGGAACCAAGCAAGTCGGGACAACCTCCGACCAAGAGCCCCGCCCCCTGGCTGCGCCAGATTCTTCCATCTCCAACAGCAAAGTGGTGATCCCATGAACGATGATCCCAGGGTATTTTTCGGCGCGTGTCAGGATTTCTGCGACGCGGTCATCTGCCTCTCCCACCTGCGCTGGGCCTTTGTCTTCCAGCGCCCCCAGCACCTCATGAGCCGGTTCGCCGACTCCGTTCCCGTCTATTTCTTCGAAGAGCCCATCGTCGATCCGGACGCCGAGGCGCCCCGCCTCGACGTCAAGCGGGAGGGCAACGTGACCGTGGCCGTTCCCCGGCTGCCCCCCGAAATGCCGGAAGGGGCGGCCATCGACGCCCAGCGGGTCCTGCTGGATTGCCTCATCGCCGGCAACCAAGTGGAGCGGCCGCTCCTCTGGTACTACACGCCCATGAGCCTGGCTTTCTCCGATCACCTGGCTCCCGCCGCCACCGTTTACGACTGCATGGACGACCTGACCGGCTTCCTGGGGGCGCCGCGGCAGCTGAAGACCATGGAAAAGCGGCTCCTGGAGCGGGCCGACGTGGTGTTCACCGGCGGACGCAGCCTCTACGAAGCCAAGAAGAAGCTCCATCCCAATGTCCATGCCTTCCCCAGCAGCGTCGATGCCGAACATTTCCGCACCGCCCGGGGTAAGCAGGTCGATCCGCCGGACCAGCGCTCCATCCCCCATCCCCGCCTGGGCTTCTACGGCGTCATCGACGAGCGCATGGACCTGGAGCTGGTGGGCGAGCTGGCCCGCCTGCGCCCCGACTGGCATATCGTCCTGGTGGGGCCGGTGGTGAAGATCGATCCCTCGACCCTGCCCCAGGCGCCCAATATCCATTACCTGGGGGGCAAGAAGTACGACGAGCTGCCCGTCTATGTGGCGAGCTGGGACGTGGCCCTCATGCCCTTCGCCATCAACCGGGCGACCCGCTTCATCAGCCCCACCAAGACGCCGGAATACCTGGCGGCGGGGCGGCCGGTGGTGTCCAGCCCCATCGTGGACGTGGTCCGGGACTACGGCGAGCAGGGCCTGGGGCTGGTGGCCATCGCCGAAGGCGCGGCCGGCTTCGCCGAGGAAATCGACAAGATCCTCGGGCGCCGGGAGCGGGACGACTGGCTCACCGAGGTGGACGCCGCCCTGGCCGACCTTTCCTGGGACAGCACCTGGGGCCGCATGGTGGCCCGCATCGGCGAGGCCGTGCAGGCCAAGGACGAGGCCAAGGAGCACCGCTCCGCCTCCCGCCTGGCGCCCTTGAATCCCAAGCCCTTCGACTACCTCATCGTCGGGGCGGGTTTTGCCGGTTCCGTCCTGGCCGAGCGGCTGGCGGCGGGGGCTGGAAAGCGGGTGCTCATCGTGGACCGGCGGCCCCACATCGGCGGCAATGCCTACGACTG
>JBLNBI010000313.1:0-7099 GCA_050259815.1 Actinomycetota bacterium
CGGTGCCGCTTTCGGCGATGAGCATGACGTCCAGGGGATCCCCGTCCTCCGCCAGCGTGCCCGGGATGAAGCCGAAATCGAAGGGAAAGGAGAAGCCCTCGGGCAGGATCTTGCCCAGGACGAAGAGCCCTGCCTTGGGTTCGTACTTGAGCTTGGAGCGGAATCCGGCCGGGGTTTCGACGATGGCGTTAAGGGCTCCATCGTCGGCGAAAGGGGGCAGGGAATCGATAGGGGAAGGGTGGGCGGACTTGGCCATGGCGTTTGCGAGTCGGGAGGCCTGCGTAATCGCAAACCCGATTCCCGTACCCCCATCCGCTTTCCCCGGCAGGCCCATGTAATTTCTACCTGCCATTGCTCAAATCTTACCGATCGCCTCGGCTGGATATTGAGCACGGGGCCGGGAACGGCCGTTGCTGACCCTGGGGCGGGCGGTAAGAATGCCGCCTGTTCCATTGACTAGACCAGATTGGAGATCGACATGGCCAGCCAGAATCAGCAAGGCGGAAGCAGCCAAAAGCAAGGTCAACAAAGCCAGCAAGGCCAAACCGGCCAGCAGGGCCAACAGGGCGGACAAGGCCAGCAATCGGGCCAGCGCCAGCAGGACCAAAGCCAGCAACGCGGGCAGCAGGGCGGCCAGAGCGGCCAGCAGCAGGGCAGCAACATCGGCCAGGGCAGCCAGAGCGGCAGCCAAGGCGGGAAAGGCCAGCAGGGACGCTAGGCACCCCGAATCGGAAATCTTCTAATCAGAGGGCGGCCTGGGCCGCCCTTTTTGCTGTGGCTGATCTGTCATGGGACGACTTGTTGGTCGAAGCGGTTACTCGGCGGGACGGCGCGATGAGGCGGCGTGCTTTCGACCCGAAGCCGTCCTTTGGACTTGGGAAAAGCGGACTTTCAACATTCAAGGTAACTGGCCTTGCACGGCTTTATGTGCAAGGCCTGGGACCGCAGGGTTGCGGCGTCATTACGACGGCCATTTTGAACTGGTGTACAGCGTGGCCCATACGCCGCCAGCGGCCAAGAGCAGAATTAGCAGCCGTTCAATGAACCGGAACACCGCAACCTTTTGAATCTTCCGGTTTCGGATGTCTCGAATCCCAAGCCATAGACGAAACGCATAGTCACCTAGGTTGCCAACCGACACCATGCTTGTTGCCGAGGCGTACCGAAAGAACGTCTTAAGCAACCGCCGGATTGCCGGTTTGGTAAGGTCGTTTGGCTCGACTCCAAATGCGAGAATGAAGTTGTCTTCGTTAACTTTTGCAAGGTCAGATTTGTATGGGGAAAGCAGCTCCATGACTTTCCCTGTGATGTCTTGGGAAAACGAAATGGCTGCACCGCTCTCCATGGCTTCCTTGGGCTTCAACGACCCACCTTCGCCAAGGCTATGCCACACCCCGATGCGCCGCCAGCCGACCGATAGTTGTGCTTGGTTCAGTGAGTTGAATCTGTACACGTAGGGCTGGCTATATGCCGGGAACGCTGCCTTGGAAAACGACAAGTAGAAGTTTCCGAGTTCCTCCGCATCGCTTTCTTGGCTATCAATCTCAGCGAATACGGAACGTAGTCTGTCTTCAAAGCTCAACCACATGACACGGCGAAGGTAGCCAAGGCGCTCAGCCTTGCGCAATTTTTCGGCGGAGGTGACCAATGCGGCGTTCATGATGCCCAGCGTGGAGCTAACCCGACTGCGCGGCTTTCCGCGCAGGTCGAGCTGAGCGCAGTGTTATGTTGGACTTTCAAGTGAAATCCACACTCAGTATTTCACCGGTGTCATTTAACTCATCCCAGACACAGCTGATCTCAGTTTCGGTGTCGCAACTTTTGCATTTAACCGTTCCGGATCCGGAGTGCTGAGTTGTATGACTTCCAGATGGTTCTGAGCCATCAATTTCGAGTTGGGATAGATCAAATTTAATCTCGGCGCCACACTCTTTATTGCTACATGTAATCGTTGGCATACATTTCTCCTTGTGCTTATTTTCGTAAACAGAACAGTTCTTAAACGGACTCGCTGGTTCCGGACATAAATTGATATACATGCTCCCATTATGCATAGCGAATCCCTTGTCCAGCAAGGAAAGTTGGCTTGGCTGCGTCCGTATAACAACTCCAATAATACGGTCGCCAGGAAGCCGGTTGGGACGTCCGCTATCGGGAACAATCCTCAATGACCGATTGTGATCGCCTACTGCCCATCAGGCATGTCGCTACATAGCGATGAGTTATATGCCCTGCGCGTTAGGCGATAGATGTAGTGTCCGACCTGCCACGGCGGAGCAGGCTCACGCACTACATCTCGCCGCCGGAATCGTAAGGAGCGCACTAGACGGAGGCTTGCTTGGTTGTCAGGATGCACAACCGCGACAATGGCTTTCGCCGATAAATCTTCAAATGCGACCTGAACGAGCCGTCTTGCCACCTTGCTTCCAAGAGACATTCCCCAGGATTGTCTTCCGATTACTAACCGGAGTTCCGCATCGCCCTTTCGCTTGGCGCGATTCAACGACGCGCTGCCAGCGATCTGTCCGTCCTCAGATTGAACAATCCATCCATACAGACCCAGCCGTCGAACTTGTTCTATCCAGTCTCGCTTCGATCCCTCTGGAAGCGCAAGGTAACGCTTCACTGTTGGATCGAACTCAATTTCCGCAATAGGCTCTGCATCAGATGCCTGAAACTCACGAATAATGAAACCGATTCCTACTATGGGAAGTGCAAGAGGCATAGGAGTCTAAGGCGTATAACATTGGAGTTCAGCGGCGGCCGGAGACCGACCGATGGGACGATAGATTAGACCGCAAATTCTTTTCGAATTCGGCCAGCCATTCGTCGCCAGGAAACATGGCCTTCCACATTGCCAGAATCTTCTCTGAATCGGTCGGATGCGCTGCCATCAGATTAACTAGATCTCGCTTTGACGCAAGGGTATCGTCTGAATGACCGAATGCATCGGGATCAAAGGACTTCGCAAAATCAGGTGGAAGCTGTGAGGAAAACAGAACTGCCAAAGCCTTAGCCTTGTTTTGCGTTGTAATAGGATTTTCCCCGGCCATCAGAATTTCGGCCGCCTTGAGAGCAAAGTCATCGCGGCCCTTCTGATACTGGCTCCAAATGCCCAACATGACGGTGGCCGCAACAACAACGATTGGGACAGTCACTCCTATGGCGGTCCATTTTGCCTTCAGTCTCTCGACCTCCAGCTTCTCACGTTCGAGTTGGAGCTTATCTCTCTCAATCGAGAGCTTTTCTCGCTCTACGCTATTCGTTTCGTCACTAGGATTCACTGAGAATGCCCTTGATAAGGTCTGCCAATTATCCAACAGACCGGCTGGGTCCGCATCTGAACACATATTTAACCGACATTATGCGTGTCGAGTTCGGTTATCCAGCAAAGAGATTGCTTCGGTGGGGGGCGTATAACGGCTCGAATAATACTGATGCCGGAAGCCAGTTGGGATGCCCGCTATTGGGACAAATCCTCAATGGCCGGTTGTGGCCGTTAGCATCTGTTCAACTCCATCTCTCGATCGGAAATCGGCCTGATAACCGGAGCTCCCTTTCCAATCTATCAGCTGGGTATCGGTGCAAACCTCGATACCCGGGTCGGCCGCCTAACCAATGGCGACGCAATTACGTCCTTTTATACATGCACTTATCAGGACATCTGCACAAGCCATCATTCCCCGGTTCCTGACGGGCCGATTACCCAGGCCTGGAAGAAAAACGCATACACGGCCACTTTCACGACGGGCATGAGGAAGGAGCGGTATTTGAACACGACGCTCATCACCAACGGCACCCTGGATACGATATCAGCCAGCGTCACCGGGACCGTTCTCTCGAACACCGCCTACCAGAGCGATGGACAGTTCGGCAAAGGCACGAATGTCTCAGTCTTCCTGGTCAAGAACTGATGTTCTCGGACCAGGCAACGGGTGCCGTCACCGCATCTGCCAAGCCGGTGCGGTGACCTCCTCGCCCCCTTGAGGACAGGTGCGTTTCGTCGGCTCATTCTCCAAAGGCCGATGGAATGGACGGCACAAGTTCGAGATATGGCACCCGCTCCCCGGCATCGAAAGCCGGGTGCCGGCCTTCCAGTTCCTTCCCCAGTGCCGCCTTGGCGGACACCGCTTCCCGCAGGCCATTCAGCGTGCCGATGGCAGGCATGGTCCGGACGGGGATATGGCGGAGGGCGGCATTCTCCAGCTGATGCTTCCACGTCGCCGCCACTTCGCTATCCGCGTCGGCATGGAGGGATGGCGACTCCGACAGCACTTGCTCCAGCAACCCCATGTCCCGCACGAGCCGGAGGCAGTCGTGGCTCTGGATATAGGGGTGCAGGAGATTCCGGATCAGGCGCAGGGCGTAATACTGGACGCTGTAACAATGCTGGGCGACGACCAGCTCGAACTCGTCGGTGACGCTGGGCCAATCCATATCCATGACCAATCGGGATATTTTTTCCCGATCCCCGGCTTTGACCGCGTCTTCCAACTGGTAGAGCTGGGATAGAAGACCGGCGAGATGCTGGGTGTGGTCGGTTGGCTCGAATTTATGCATTCCTATTTGTCCGGACCGGCGCCGAATAGTTCTGGCCGCGTTCCTCCGGCGCTACCCGGGTTCCCTACCACGGACGACGGGCGAACCTGACCCAACGGGTTGCAGCCGCAAAGGCCGGGTATTCCGGCCCAGGGAAAACGGTGACTCGAAATGGGCGAAATCATCGGCCTGGATTAAAGCGCCCGTTCCATCATCTTTCCCGCGGCCCTTGGATACATTCTCCGCCAGTCGCTCCGGGTACCGCCCAGTTCGGCAGCGGTACGGGGCCTGATACGACGATGGAGACAACATGAAAAAAACTGAACGGGATCCAATCAGCGGCAGCATTCCGGTAGCAAAGGAAGCGGCGCCATTATTCCGCCTCGGGATCGAATGGGTATTCGCGATGGCAGTCCCCTTCCTGATCTACCCCCGCCCCAGCCTCGGTGAGGATCTTGGGCCCATTTACGAGCTTTTCGACGGTTCGACCGGCGTCACCTGCACCTATTGGAACCTCGGCGCCAAGCTGCCCTGGTCGATCCCCGGTGGTGCCTGGCTCGATGCCGGTGGGGCTTCGCAAGGAGGCAAGGCCTTCGCCACGGCATCCCTGGCTTCGGGGAGAAAAGGCTCAAAGACCAGCCTCGACGTGACCACGCTCGTTCAGACGTGGCCCCTGGCCGCTTCCTCCAGCCCTCCCTACCCGGGAATCCTTCTGCGCATGCTCACCACCAGCGGAAGCGTCACCTTCGGGTCGAAGGAAAGCAACAGCTCCCCGCTGCTCACCATCAAGTACAAGGATGGCAGCACGGCCAGCCTGAAGCCCCGGGCGGATTCCTACCTGGATTGCAGCTCCGCCTATGCCAAGGGCCAGGCCAACAGCCTGCTCATGACCCCCAGCCTGCGTGCGGTCCTGTCCTTCCCTCGTCCGGCCAAGGAGGTGGTTTCGGCGACCCTTCAGCTGACGGTCACCGCCAATTCGACCAGTCAGGTTTCGATAGGGGCCTACCAGGTTGTACAGCCGGACATCGGCCAGAATTCCCCGGTCGTCACCGGCGGCATCGCCCAGCAGGATCAGTATGCGGGCGACGTCGACATCGAGCACGACCCGGATGTGATCTTCGTCGAGCGCTTTGAAGAGCCCGATTTCTACAAGCGCTGGGGGTATGGCAATGGTGTCCCCAGCTACTGGAATGCCCAGGTAATCAGTTCTGATCCGGACAACAATTTCGTGCCCCTCAGCAACAATGCCTACCGGGTCACCATCAAGGGCAATGCCAACTATGGCTCATCCCTGCAACTGAAGCTGAACCAGTTGTTCGGCCTGAAGCCCGATGAGCTCTATTTCCGCTATTACCTGCGCTACGCACCCAATTTCCGGGATACCGCCGACGGCGGCAAGCTGCCGGGGCTCTCCGGCGACATCGCCATCTGCGGCAACGGCGGGAGAAAGTGCGACGGGACCAATGGATGGAGCCTGCGGGGCTCATTCTTCAATCTGACGGAACCCGCCAACCCCGCCTATCCCCGCGTCCTGATGGGCAGCTACGCCTATACGGCCGACATGACCACCAGCTTCGGCGAGCACTGGCCGTGGCAGCAGCATGGGCTGGGCATGCTGGAGCAGAACCGTTGGTACTCCGTCGAGCAATACGTGCGGGTGAATACGCCCGGTGCCCGGGATGGCGTGTTCCGCGTCTGGATCGACGGGAAGCTGGCCTTTGAAAAGACCGACCTCAATGTCCGCACCATTGATGGCTTTCCCATCGACATGATCTGGGGGGATATCTACTACGGCGGGACGACCTTCCCCGGCCACGACCTGACCCTCTTCATCGACAACCTGGTGGTCGCGCGCCGCTATATTGGCCCATCCTTCTAGCCGCCTCTTGCCCCGTTCTCGCCCGGGGGTTCCGTCTCCTTGGAATCCCGGGAATTACCTATTCCTTCGGCAAGAAGCGGAAACGGCAGACATGCCCGCCCTTCGCCATGCACTCCTGATGGTCAACCGTGCTGTCCGTGAAGGTGGATAGCAGGGCGAGGTCGAAGGCGCAGATATCCGGGTCGCCCATGGCAAGCTGGTGGAAAACACAGTTGTTGGCCTCGATGACCGGCTCGCCGCTGTCGACATCGACCTTGCCGGTTTCATAGCCCATTTCCCCCATGATCTCGGCCAGCTTCTCCACCCGCTGTTCCCGTCCTTCCGGTCCGGGGTGCTGGTGGATGAGCTGGCGGGCAACGCCGGCCCCCATGGCGCCGAGCCGTTCCCGGGCCGCCTCGCTTCCAGCCTCCTGCTTGATGGATTCGACCACCAACTGGGCAAACCAGGCGTAATGGCGGGGAAACAGCTCCCTGCCGGCCGGGGTGAGCACGTAAAGCTGCTCCGGACGCCCGCCGGAAGGGCGGGACTCCCCGGGAGCGAGCAATCCCTCTTTCTCCAGGGCGACCAGATGCTGGCGGACCGCATTGGAGGTGATGCCCAGCCGCTCCGACAGTTCGACCACCGTCAGTCCTCCCCGGCTGCGCAATAGCAGCTTCAGCAGCTCCTGCTGACGGACTCCCA
>JBLNBI010000314.1:0-4192 GCA_050259815.1 Actinomycetota bacterium
CCCGACGGTACCGTCAAGGTGCTGGTGGAAGGCACCCAGCGTGCCCGTGTCGAAGCCATCGAGGTGCAAGCCTCCCTGTTCATGGCCACCGCCGCCCCGCTGCCGCCTGCCGGCGCCGACGATCATGAGATCGAGGCCATGCGCCGCGCCGTGGTTGCCCAGTTTGACCAATTCGTCAAGCTGAACAAGAAGATTCCTCCGGAAGTCCTGTCTTCCATTTCAGGCATCGAAGACGCCGGCCGCCTGGCCGACACCATCGCCGCCCATCTGCCCCTCAAGCTGGAGCAGAAGCAGGAAATCCTCGAGATGGAAAACGTGCGGGAGCGCATCGACCGTCTTCTCACCCAACTCGAGACCGAAATCGACATCCTCCAGGTGGAGAAGCGCATCCGCGGCCGCGTCAAGCGCCAGATGGAGAAGAGCCAGCGCGAGTACTACCTGAATGAACAGGTCAAGGCCATCCAGAAGGAACTGGGCGAAGGCGAAGAAGGTGCCGACCTGGAAGATCTGGACAAGAAGATCAAGGCCGCCGGCATGAGCAAGGAAGGCCTTGCCAAGGCCCAGAGCGAGCTGAAGAAGCTCAAGCTCATGTCCCCCATGTCGGCCGAAGCTACGGTGGTCCGCAACTACATCGAGACCTTGATCGGCCTGCCTTGGCGCAAGAAGACCCGTATCAGCAAGGATTTGAAGGAAGCCGAGAAGGTTCTCGACAAGGATCACTACGGCCTGGAAAAGGTGAAGGAACGGATTCTCGAATACCTCGCCGTACAGCAGCGCGTCGAGAAGGTCAAGGCCCCCATCCTGTGCCTGGTTGGCCCCCCGGGCGTCGGCAAGACCTCCCTGGGCCAGTCCATTGCCAAGGCCACCAACCGCAAATTCGTGCGCATGGCCCTGGGCGGCGTCCGTGACGAGGCCGAGATTCGCGGCCACCGCCGGACGTACATCGGCTCCATGCCCGGCAAGATTCTCCAGAGCCTGACCAAGGTCGGCGTACGCAATCCCCTCTTCCTTCTGGACGAGGTGGACAAGCTCGGCCAGGATTTCCGCGGCGACCCCTCTTCCGCCCTGCTGGAAGTGCTGGACCCGGAACAGAACCACACCTTCCAGGATCATTACGCCGAGGTGGATTTCGACCTCTCCGACGTGATGTTCGTGGCCACGGCCAACACGCTGAACATCCCGGCTGCCCTGCTGGACCGGATGGAAGTCATTCGCCTGTCCGGCTACACTGAGGACGAAAAGGTCAATATCGCCATGCGTTATCTGGTGCCCAAGCAGATGACCAACAATGGCCTCAAGAAGACCGAGTTGACCGTCACCGATAGCGCCATTCGCGACATCGTGCGCTACTACACCCGGGAAGCCGGCGTCCGAGCCCTGGAGCGGGATATTTCCAAGATTTGCCGCAAGGTGGTCAAGACCCTGCTACTCCGTTCCCGCGGCACCAAGATGGTGGTCAACTCCAAGAATCTGGACAAGTTCCTGGGTGTGCGGCGCTACACCTTCGGGATGGCCGAAAAGGAAAACCAGGTCGGCCAAGTCACCGGCCTCGCCTGGACCGAAGTGGGCGGCGAACTGCTCACCATCGAATGCGTCGCCATCCCGGGCAAGGGCAACATCCTGCGCACCGGTTCCCTTGGTGACGTCATGAAGGAATCCGTGGAAGCCGCCCGTTCGGTAGTGCGCGCCCGTGCTCGCCGCCTGGGCATCAAGGATGACGCCTTCGAGAAGACCGACATCCATATCCACGTTCCCGAAGGGGCAACCCCCAAGGACGGCCCGTCGGCCGGCATCGCCATGACCACGGCCCTGGTATCCGCCTTCAGCGGCATCCCCGTGCGCTGTGACGTTGCCATGACTGGGGAGATCACCCTGCGCGGCGAAGTTCTAGCCATCGGCGGCCTGAAAGAGAAGCTGCTGGCTGCCGTCCGCGGCGGCATCAAGACGGCGCTGATTCCAGACGAGAACGTCAAGGATCTCACCGAGATCCCGGACAACATCAAGAACAAGATCGAAATCGTTCCCGTCAAATGGATCGACCAGGTCTTGGCCCGCGCCCTCGAACGCGCCCCGGAACCCCTGCCGGAAGCCGAACAGGCACCAGCCGAGGTGGCCGCCGCAAGCGAGAACGGGCCTTCAAAAACCGTTGTTACCCATTGATTTGAAATGACGGCATGCCGGAGTGCTTTTCCGGCATGCCGATCAACTCTTTTACCCCTCACGAAAAAGGCCGAAAACCCGCTTGACACCGGGATTTCCGCGGGGATATAAATCCGTCCGCAGGTGGTTCAGTAAGGTCTTTTTTCTACATTCACGATTGAATAAGGGGGCTAAATGAACAAATCGCAATTGATCGATCAAATTGCCGCATCCGCCGATATTTCCAAGGCTGCCGCAGGCCGCGCTCTTGAAGCAACCGTAGACGCCGTAAAGGATGCTCTCAAGGAAGGCGGCATGGTGACTCTGGTCGGTTTCGGCACTTTCTACGTCGGCAAACGCGCTTCCCGTAGCGGCCGCAATCCGCGTACCGGCGCCGCCATCAAGATCAAGGCAGCCAAGGTGCCGAAGTTCCGCCCCGGCAAGGGCCTGAAGGACGCCGTCAATTAAAAATTCAGCCAATCGGGCGGGTGCTTAGCTCAGTTGGTAGAGCGCTAGCCTTACAAGCTGGATGTCGGGGGTTCGAGCCCCTCAGCACCCACCACCCCACGGCAAGCACTACGACCCCGGAAAGCAAGGCTTCCGGGGTTTTTTGTCGCCTGTCGAACCATAGCCGGACGCTCCGCTGTCCAACAGCGGCAGGCCAGCGTCCTACAAAGCTTTTCTGGTAGCATTCGCCGGATTCCCATTCCGTCGGCAACGCGGATTACCCGCAGGCATTCCGGCCATTCACCAGCCTATTCCCGGTAGAGGTTCCATGTCAGCCTACTCTTTCGACGTTTCCCTCGAAGATTTCGACACCAAGGTCTTCCAGCCCTCCCTCGAGGTCCCCGTTTTGGTCGATTTCTGGGCAACTTGGTGCGCTCCCTGCCAAAGCCTCAAACCCGTCCTCGAGAAACTTGCGGAAGAATATGGGGGCCGTTTCCTGCTGGCCAAGGTCAATGCCGACGAGAACCCCGAGTTGGCCCAGCATTTCGGCGTGCGCAGCATTCCGTCGGTCAAGGTGCTCCACGGCGGCCGATTGGTGGACGAGTTCAACGGCGCCCTGCCGGAAAGTGAAATCCGCGCCCTTCTCGACCGCATCGTGCCGCCCGGCGCTGATGGCGGCAGTTTCCGGGAGGAAGCAGCCGCCCTGGCAGCAGAAGGTGACCTGGAGGGGGCCCTGGACAAGCTGGCCGAGGCTACCCAGGTCGATCCCGATGACGAAGCTGCCCGCCTCGACGCCGTGGAAGTCCTGATGTCCCTGAAGCGCAACGACGAGGCCAAGTCTCTCCTCGACCTCCAGTACGAAAAGGAGGGGGACCGGGCTCAGGGGCTCCGCGCCCGCCTGGCCCTGGCTGCCGGAGCCGCCGATACCACCGAATTGGAGCAGAAGCTCGCCACCAATCCCGACGACCACGGCACTCGCCTCGATCTATCCAAGGCCCATGCCGCCGCCGGCCATTACCGGGAGGCCCTTGAGGCCGCCCTGGAAGTCGTACGCAGGGACCGCTTCTTCAACGAAGGTGCCGGCCGCAGGGCCTTGCTGCAACTCTTCGAGGCACTGGGGTCCGACGAACGTTACGACGACCTGGTCCGGGAATACCGCCGCGCCCTTTCGGCTACCCTCAACTAGAAAGGGACTGCGCTTAGAGCCGTTTCAAGCTCCCCCAGAGACTGCCGAAGGGCGTCCCGGAACGCCCGGACGGCGCCGGCCGGGGACTTCTCGGCCAGGGCTACCCTTTGCCGACTATCCCGCTCCAGGAGCGTGCTGCCGTCCCTTTCCCGAACGAGGTGCCAGCGCAGACTAATCACGGCAGCCGGCGGGTTGGCCTGAAAATCCACGTAAAGGGCGGAGACGCTGGTATCCAGCCGGTAGTCGGCCGGCGCAGCCCCGCCCGGCGGCACCACCCGCCGGAACAGGCCGCTCTGGCGCAACCAGCCAGCCACTGCCTCGGCCAGCATCTCTGGCGGATCGGCGGCAAACTGGTTATAGAAATCCGTCTCGTAGCGCACGTCGTCCCGGCGGTAAACCAGTGCCCGCTCGTCAAAGGGC
>JBLNBI010000315.1:0-27670 GCA_050259815.1 Actinomycetota bacterium
AGGAGCAGGACTGGGAGGCCCTGTCCCGGACCCACGACCAGGTCGCCGCGACCCTTCCCGGTCTGGTAGGGGCAGGCTCCCTGTCCGCCGCCGAGCGCTCCGCCCTGGAGATCCTGGAACAAGCCCATCTCCAGTCCGGTGAGCTGTGCAGCCGGGAACTGGCCGCCCTGGCGGACCGGCTGGGGACGATGCGGGCCAGCCATAGCGGCTGGCGCGCCTACGCCGTCAACGGCGAGCTCGAGGAGGAAGCGTCATGAGAGCCGGATTGCCCGTCAATCCGCCGCCTGCCGCGGCCCGTCCCGCCCCGCCGGTGTCCCGGCCTCAGTCACAGAACCAGCCACAGCCCCAGCCCATTTCCTATGGGGCCCAGGAGCCGGTGCTGGACTTTGCCGCCGCCATGAGCGTCCTGGATACCTTGGATGACCCCGCTGCCGGCGAGGCAACCCCCGCCGCGCCGGAAAGCGCTGCCGCCGATACGCCCGAAGCGGCCACTGAAATGGCGGCGATGCCGGTCTCCCCGGCCACGGTCCTCGCCGCCCTGGCGCCGATGTTCGGTATGGTCCCGGCAGGCATGGAAAAGCCTGTGCGGGAAGCCGGCGCGGAAGGGGCCCCGTCTGCCCCGGGCATGGCCGTCCCGGCCGCCGGAGCGGCCCGCGCCTCCACCGGCGGCGGCATCGTCGCCCGCCTGGCTGCCCTGGCCGGCGCCCCGGAACCGTCTTCGCCCCGTCCCACCGACCTCCCGGCTGGGCAACGTCCCGCCGAGCTCCAAGTTGCGCAGCGTCCCGCCGAGGTCGCCGTCTTTCCGCTCGATACTGCGACTCTGCAGCCGGGCACCGACAGCACCCTGACCGCCGAGCCGGCGCCGGCTGTCGCGCCGGCCAACGCCCAGGCTACGACCGGCGTCTCCGCCCCCGCTGCCGCCCTTTCCCCGGCCGGCACCGATCCGGCCGCGGCATCCGCCGTCAAGCTCGCCGGGACCCCGGAGCAGTGGCGCCGACCCCTCATGGAGGCCCTGGGGGAGCGCATCCGCTTCCAGGTGGGCAGCCGCAGCGAGCATGCCGTCATCCGCCTCGACCCGCCCATGATGGGCAGCATCGAGGTGGTCATCCGCCACCAGGGCGGCGTCCTCCAGGTGCAGTTGAGCGCCTCCAACGGGGAGGTGGTGCGCCAGCTCCAGGGCATCAGCGACAGCCTGCACCAGGACCTCGCCCAGCGCCAATACACCGACGTCTCGGTCCAGGTCTTCGCCGACGGCCGGGACGGCAGCGGCCGCCAGCGGCCGGACCAGACCCCGGAAGACAAGCGGCCCGGCCGCGCCCTGGCGGAGGCCGAGGCCGGCTCGCCGACTTCCCCCTTTGTTCTGTCGCTCGACAGGGATTGATCCATGATGAAGCCAACCAAAAAACAGGCCACCGTCCTTTTCGCCCTGGCGGGCACCCTGATCCTCGCCGGCGGGGCGACCTGGCGCTACCTGGGCCCCCAACCGACCGGCTCCGCCGACGCCTCCCGGCCGGCCGCCGAAGTCCGCTCCTACAAATACATCAGCCTGGACAAGGTGATCGTCATGCTGCGCGGCCAGGCCGGCGAGCCCATGACCCACTACCTGGCGGTGGACCTGGTCTTCAAGACGCCCCACGAGCAGGAGAAGATCGCCAAGGAACACCTCCCCATGCTGCGCACCGTCGCCGTCAAGGCGCTTTCCAACTACACCCTGGAAAGCGCCGCCATGATGTCCATCGACCAGTTCACCGCCGCCATCAATCGCGCCTACAGCGAGAGCTATGCCCGGGAACAGGCGGAAAAACCCTTCGCCGAAGTGATGATCGGCAAGCTCATCATCGAGTAAGACGCCATGTACATGGGTTATGCCGAGCTGGGGGCCAATGCCGCCGCGGAAGAGCAGCGGCAGCTGCTGGCCTGCGCGCCGCTGGTCAAGCGCATCGTCCGCCAGCTCAATGCCCAGGTGACGGCCACCATGAGCCGGGAGGACATGGAGCAGATCGGGCTCCTCGGGCTCCTCGACGCCCTGCGCCGCTACGGCCCGCCGGACGAGAAATTCGGCGCCTACGCGGCGACCCGGGTGCGGGGCGCCATCCTGGACGAGTTGCGCCGCCAGGACTGGCGGCCCCGGACGGTGCGCCAGGAGAACCACCGGGTGCGGGACGAAGTCCGCGCCCTGACCCGCCGCCTGGGCCGGGAGCCCAGCGAGGCGGAAATCATGGCCGAGCTGAAGCTCAGCCCGGAGGCCTACCTGGAGTACCAGCAGGCCGACTGCGCCGAGGAGTTCGCGAGCTTCGACGAGCTGGTGGGAGAGATGGCCGAGCTGCCCTCCGACCTGCGCTCGCCGGAGGCCCAGACCGTTGCCCGGCGCACCGTCGAGCAGGCCCTGGGAACCCTGGACCAACGGGAGCAGCGGGTGGTGCAGCTGTACTACGAATATGAATTGGGCCTCAAGGAAATCGCCGCGGTGCTGGGCCTGACCGAGGCCCGGGTATGTCAGATCAACAAGGGGGCGCTGCGGAAGATGAAGAACTTCCTGCAGCAGCCCTGACCGGAAAGGGAAGTCGCCAATGCAACAACTGTTCGGGATCGCCATCGTGCTGGGCTGCGTGTTCGGGGGCTTCGTCCTCGGCGGCGGAATCCTGGAGGTCATCTGGCAGCCGGTGGAACTGCTCATCATCGCCGGCGCCGGGGTGGGCTCCATCGTCCTCGGCAACCCCCGCCACGTCTTGAACGAGATGCTGCTCCAGTTCCGCCAGATCATCACCATGCGCCGGCAGGGCTCGGAATTCCAGCGCCAGCAGCTTCTCCTCATGTACGAGCTGCTGCAGACCGCCAGCGCCGGCCTGAAGGCCCTGGACGAGCACGTCGAGGCCCCCCACCAGAGCCCCGTGTTCCTGCGCTATCCCCTGATCCTGGACGAGCCCAAGCTGCTCGCCTTCATCGTGGACAATTTCCGGCTCATGGCCATGGGCAAGATCAATTCCCACGAGCTGGAAGGGGTGCTGGAGCAGGAACTGGTCGCCATCCACGAGGAGCTGTCCCAGCCCTCCAAGTCCCTGCACAAGATCGCCGAGGCCATGCCCGGCTTCGGCATCCTGGCGGCGGTGCTGGGCATCGTCATGGCCATGAACACGGTGGGCGAGGGGGCCAGCACCTCCCTCATCGCCGAGCGGGTGGCGGCGGCCATGGTCGGTACCTTCATCGGCATCTTCTTCTGCTACGGCGTCCTCGATCCCATCAGCAACATGATGAAGCAGGTGGTGAAGCAGGAGCTTTCGAACCTGGAATGCGTCAAGGTCGTCCTCGTCACCCACGTCGCCGGCAAGCCGCCCCTCCTGGCCATCGACGCCGGGCGCCGCCTGGTGCAGCTCAACATCAAGCCGAGCTTCGCCCAGCTGGAATCCTGGATCGACGCCCTGGTCGCCGGCGGCCGCAACGGCGGTGCCGATTTCGGCAGCCGGTCCACCATGGGCCGCCGCAAGACCGACCCCCAAAACGCCTGAGGACAGCCGCTAAGCCATGGCCAACAAGCAGCACGCCGAAGCCGAAGCCATCATCAAGCGCGTATCGCGCCGGCATGAGGACGACGCCCACGGAGGCGCCTGGAAGGTGGCCTTCGCCGACTTCTGCCTGGCGCTCATGTGCCTCTTCCTGGTGCTGTGGGTGCTGGCGGCCCGGGAACAGGAGCGGGTCGAGGAATGGATGAAGGCCGCCGGTGGCGACCTCCTGAATCAGAGCCAGGGCCGCATGATGGATTCCATGGGCGGCCCCCGGGGCAGCCTGATCGACCGGAATCCCATGCCCAAGGGCGAGGGTGCCAGCCCCAATGCCGGCAGCAGCATGAGCCAAGTGAAGAAGCGCTACGATTCCCCGGCCGACCTCGAGGACCTGGCCCGGGAAATCCTCCGCATGAGCCGGGAGGCGGGGCTGGCCGGCAACCTGCAGACCATGGTCACCCCCTACGGGCTGCGGATCATGCTCCACGACACCGACCGCCAGGGCATGTTCGACCGGGGCAGCGCCATCGTGAACGAGCGCTTCCGGGACCTGCTGCGCAAGATGGGCCCCCTGTTTGCCCAGATCGAAAACCAGCTCCTCCTGGTCGGCCACACCGATTCCCACCAGTACGCCAACCGCTCCAGCAGCGCCTTCTCCAACTGGACCCTGTCCAGCCAGCGGGCCATGGCGGCCCGGGTCCAACTGCTGGAGGGCGGCATGCCCAGCGACAACATCCTGCAGGTGGTCGGCATGGCCGCCCGCGCCCCCCTCGACACCGAAAATCCCAAGGCGGGCGTCAATCGCCGCATCGAGCTGCTGGTCCTGACCAGCGGGCAGGCCCAGGCGGTGGCCGCCATGTTCGGCATGCCCGCCGAGACCCGGCCCCTGATGGACGGAGTCGATGCCGCCGTGCCCAGCCGCGCCGTGATGTCCGAGGCGCGCTCCCGCCTGAAAAACGAGAAGGTGAGCCTGAAGATGCCCGCCGAGACCAGCGGAAATTGATATGCGAACCAAGCCAAGAGGTGATCGTATGAGAATCATTGGAACCGGATTGCCGGATCTTCCGGCCACGACCCTGGCCACCGATGCCGCTACCGCCGGCAATGCCCCGGCCGCCGCCGCCGCCCCGGCCGCGGCGCCGCTCCAGTCCGCCGTCCTCCAGCCCGCCCTGGCGGCCCTGAAGGACATGCCGGACATCGACCAGGCCAAGGTCGAAGCGCTGCGCGACGCCCTTTCCCGGGGCGAGATGCCCTTCAACCCGGCCCGCCTCGCCGGCCTGATCAGCCGCTTCCACGGGAACCGGGAATGAAGCGCAGCGAACTTCTCATCCTGGTGGGCCGCGGCCTGAATGCGGACCTGGTTGACTACCGGGAACTGAAGGGCCTTCTGGCGTCCCAGTTCGATGCGGCCCTGCACCATCGCTCCGAAGAGCTCGGGCAGATCGCCGCTTCCGTCGCCGGCCTGGCCGAAATCATCGAGGGGCGCCGCCAGGACCGGGTGGAACTCCTGGACATGCTGCTGGAAGGCGACCCGGAGCCGTCCATGGCCAAGGTTCTGGAGCAGCTGCCGGCAGGGCCGCGGCAGATGCTCCAGGGCTGGTGGGAAGAGCTGGAGGGGCTGGCGCGGGAATGCAAGGAACAGAACGCCCGGGTCTGCCGCCTGATGACGGACCAGCACGAGATCATGAAGCGCGTGCTCGGCGGGGAGGCCGATACCTATGCTCCGGCCTGAGTTCTCCAGCGTCGCCTTCGACGCCGGCGCCGATTTCGATGCCGTCGCGCCCGCCTCGGCAAGCGGCGGCGAGGGCGGCTTCTCCGCCCTGTTCGGGGAGCTGCGGGCCGAGATCGCCGATTTCATCGAGAACGGTTCCGCCGGCCTGGATACCGCCCGGATGAATGCCGAGGGGCGGCTCCACCAGGCCCGTATTTCGGCCGGCATCTCCACCCTCCAGGCACCGGGGGAAGAAGGCGGCGAAAACCGGGAATTCTTGGCCGCCATCGCGCCCCTGGCCCGGGAAACGGGGGAACGCCTGGGGGTGTCGCCGGACATCATCGCCGCCCACGCCGCCCTGGAATCCGGCTGGGGCCGGAAGCCCCTGCGCCAGGCCGATGGAGCCGACACCCACAACCTTTTCGGCCTCAAGGCCGACGGCAACTGGTCCGGCGAATCGACCCGGGCGGCGACCACGGAGTACGAGAATGGCACGCCCCAACAGAAGGTCGAGCGCTTCAGGAGTTATCCGGATGCCGCCGGCGCCTTCAAGGACTTCACCAGGCTCCTCCTCAACAACCCGCGCTACCAGGGAGCCCTCAATACCGGCGGCGACGTCCGCGCCTATGCCCAGGGCCTGGTGCGGGGCGGCTACGCCACCGACCCGGCCTATGCCGACAAACTGGTCCGGGTCGCCCGGCGGCTTCAGTCGGGGGATTGAGGAGGCATGGACATGGGCATATCCACCGGTTCCACCGTCCCGCTGGCCGTCACCCGCGCCCGGATCACCTTGCCGGTGCCGGCATTGCGTACCTTGATGACGTCATCGCCGTGCCCGGCCTCCAAGGCCTCGCCGGCGCTGCTCACCTCTACCGGGCCGCTACGGGCCAGGATGCGCACCGAATCGCCCCGCCGTACCAGAAGCGGTGCCGCCAGCATCGGCTTCTGCAGGACCTGGCCGGCCCGCAACGAGCGCCGGCTGGTCTGGCCGATGGCGGCTTCCGGGTCCGAGAAGGCATCGGGCGTGGCACCGATGTCCCGGCGTTCCAGGGCCAGGTCGGAGGGGGAAATGGGGCGTCCGGGCGGCAACGCCGTGGCCGCCACCACGACCTCCGCCGACAACTCGGCCCGGGCGATGAATTCCTGCCGGCCGCCCTCCGTACCCGGGCAGACGGAGGCGAAGCGCATCCGGCTGGGATACCGGGTGTCCAGGGGCTCCACCCGCAAGGGCCGGGAACAGGGCAGGGCGGGGCGGCTGCCGACGATGGCCGCTTCCGCCACGGGATTGAGGAGGCCGGTGCGCCTGGCCTGGTCGACGAGGATCTGCCGGACCTCTTCCGCCACGCGGTCCTCCGCCGCAGCGGCGGTGGCCGGCAGGGCGACGGCGGCGAGCAGGCAGAGGGAGACGGCCGGAAAAAGATTGTCTCGCTTCGCAAGAGCGCGTTTTGAATAGGAAAGGAAAGACATGAGCATGGATTTCACCAAAGCGCTGGGAGTACATCCGGAAGCCCTCCGGGTGCGGGCCGAGCGGACCAAGATTCTAGCTTCCAACATCGCCAACGAGAGCACCCCCGGCTACCAGGCCCGGGACCTCGACTTCGCCGCCACCCTGCGCCAGGCCCAGGCCGGCGAGGCAGGGGGGCTGCACCTCGATACCGCCGATGCCGATCCCAAGTACCGGGTGCCCTTCCATCCCTCCCTGGACGGCAACACCGTCGAGCTGGGGGTGGAGCAGGCCGAATTCTCCCAGAACGCCTCGGATTTCCAGACCAGCCTGACCTTCGTGAATATGAAGCTCAGGGGCCTGGCCAAGGCAATTTCGGGGCAATAGGCATGGCCTTCAAGGACATCACCCAGATCGCCGGCTCCGCCATGGCGGCCCAGACCGTGCGGCTCAACACCGTGGCCAGCAACCTGGCCAACGCCCATTCCGCCGCCGGCAGCGAGAGCGACATCTACCGCGCCCGCAAGCCGGTGTTCGCCGCCGTCTTCCACAACGACAGCCAGGCTGCCGGGGCCCGGGTCCAGGTCCTCGACGTGGTCGAGAGCCAGGAGCCCGCCAGCAAGGCCTACGAGCCCGACAACCCCCTGGCCAACCAGGAAGGGGTCGTATTTTACCCCAACGTCAATCCGGTGGCCGAGATGACGGACATGATGTCCGCCTCCCGCGCCTTCGAGACCAACGTGGAAGTGCTGCAGCGGGTCAAGGCCATGCAGCAGTCCCTCCTCAAACTCGGAGAAGGCTAAGAACCAACCATGCAGACCAACCTGAACGCATCCAACGAAACCGGCAGCGCCTCTGCCTCGTCCTCCATCCTGGGGAACGGCGCCGGCGCCATTTCCGACCTGTTCACCAAGCTCCTGGTGGCCCAGATCAAGAACCAGGACCCCCTGGACCCGGCCGATCCGAGCCAGTTCGTGAACCAGCTCGCCCAGTTGAGCCAGGTGGAGTCCCTCTCCAAACTGGCCTCCCAGAACACCAGCAGCGCCGCCCTCCTGCAGAGCATGCAGGCCATCGCCCTGGGCGGCCAGGTGGGGTCCCAGGTGCGGGTGCGGAGCGACCAGGTCGCCCTGGGCAGCGAGCCGGTGCAGGGGGGCTTCACCCTCCAGGACGGCAGTTCCAAGGTGGCCCTGGTGCTGACCGGCGCCGACGGCAGCGAGCGCCGCCTGGAACTGGGCACCCGGGACGCCGGCGAAGTCAATTTCACCATCGACCCGGCCGCCCTCGGCCTCTCCCCCGGCCGCTATGCCCTGCGTGTCGATGCCGCCAACCACGAGACCCCGGCGGTGGAGATCGCCGGCCAGCTTTCCAGCGTCAAGCTTTCGCCCACCGGCAGCCCTGTCCTCACCGTCGCCAACGTCGGCGAAGTGCTGCCCGCCGCCATCACCCAGTTCAACGGTCGCCAGACCACCCCGGCCAACTGAAAGGAATCCGTCCATGAGCTTCGACATCGCCCTGTCCGGCCTCAATGCCGTCTCCGACGAACTCGACACCATCAGCAACAACATCGCCAACTCCGGCACCTACGGCTTCAAGTCCAGCCGGGCCAATTTCGCCTCCATGTATGCGGGCACCCAGCCCGTGGGCACCCAGGTGTCGTCCCTCACCCAGAGCATCGGCCAGGGCGGCAGCGTCCTCAACACCGGCCGCGCCATGGATGCGGCCATCCAGGGGCGGGGCTTCTTCGTCACCCGGGACAGCAGCGGCGCCATGAACTACACCCGGGTCGGGATTTTCTCCACCGACAAGGACGGCTTCGTGGTGGACAGCTTCGGCCGCAAGGTCCAGGGCTACGCCGCCACCACCGGCGGAGCGACCCTGGGGGCCATGGGCGACATCCAGGTGCCCAACGGCCAGATTCCCGCCCAGGCCACCGACACGCTGAACTACGTGGGCAACCTCTCCGCCGACTGGAGCGCCCCCACCGTCGCCACCTTCAACCCGGCCGATCCCCAGTCCTTCAACAGCTCCATGGTGTCGGTGGTTTACGATTCCCTGGGCACCAAGCACAGCCTGACCCAGTATTTCGTCCATAGCGGCGTCAACCAGGTGACCGTGCATTACAGCTTCGACGGGGCCCAGCTCGACACTACCCCGCCTCCGGCCGCCCCGTCCGGCACCTTCGTCACCCAGACCCTCAACTTCAACTCCCAGGGCCTGCTGACGGCGCCCGCCGCCCCGGTGGCCATCAACCTCGGTACCCCGGCCGGCACCGCGGCCCTTTCGGTCAATGTCAATTACGCCGGCACCACCCAGTTCGCCGGCGAGGCGACCACCACGGTCAATAGCGCCAACGGCGGTTCCTCCGGGATGCTGACAGGGGTCCAGATTGAGAAGGACGGCTCCGTCATGGCCCTCTACAGCAACGGCGCGAAGAAGAGCGCAGGCACCCTGGCCCTGGCCACCTTCCCCAACGAGAGCGGCCTGATGCCGGTGAGCGACACCAGCTGGACCACCACCAACGAATCCGGCAATGCCCTGTACTTCCAGCCGGGCGTCGGCACGGCGGGTTCCCTGGCGGTGGGTGCCCTGGAGCAGTCCAACGTGGACGTGGCCTCCGAGCTGGTGGGTCTGATGTCGGCCCAGCGCAATTACCAGGCCAACACCAAGATCATCTCCACCGAGAACCAGATGATGCAGTCCCTCATGCAGGCGGTGTAAGGAGACGTCATGGATGCTCTGATCTATACCGTCATGAGCGGCGCCGAACGGGCCATGCGGGCCCAGCAGGTGCACGCCAACAACCTGGCCAACCTGGAGACCCCGGGCTTCCGGGCCGACCTGGAGGTGGCCACCGCCTACGCCGTCCCCGGCTACGGCTACGACGCCCGCCACATGAGCTCCCTGCAGGCCGACACCGTGGCTTCGCGCCAGGGCTCGGTGCGGGAGACCGGCCGCGACCTGGACGTGGCGGTGCAGGACCAGGGCTACCTGGCGGTGCAGTGGCAGGAAGGCGAGGCCTACACCCGGGCCGGCGGCCTCACCGTGGACGGCGACGGCGCCCTCACGGTCAATGGCCGCCCGGTGCTGGGGGACGGCGGCCCCATCGTGCTGCCGCCCTACACCCGCCTGTCCATCGCCGTGGACGGCACCGTCTCCATCCAGGAGCCGGGCCAGGAAATCATGCAGCCGGTGGACCGCCTGAAGCTGGTGAAGCCCGCCCCCGGCAGCGTCACCAAGAACGAGGCCGGACTCGTCGTGCCCCGGGACGGCAACCCCCTGCCGTCCGACGAGACCGTGACCGTGAAGAGCGGCCACCTGGAAGGCAGCAACGTCTCGGCGGTGGAGGAGATGGTGTCGACCATGACCCTCTCCCGGGACTTCGAAGTCCAGATGAAGCTCTACAAGGCCGCCGACGCCATGGCCGAGGCCGGCAACCGCCTGGTCCGGGATTGACCGGCGCCCCCGAAAGAAACGAGGAAAAACCATGAATCCGACCATGTGGATCAGCAAGACCGGCATGCAGGCCCAGGACGACAAGCTCCAGGCCATCGCCAACAACATCGCCAACGCCAACACCGTGGGCTTCAAGCGCGACCGGGTGATGTACGAGGATCTCTTCTACCAGATCGAGCGCCAGCCCGGCGCCCAGCGGGACGACGCCACCCGTTCCCCCAACGGTATCCAGCGCGGCAACGGCACCCGCCTGGTGGGCACCCAGAAGGTGTTCACCAATGGCAGCCTGCAGACCACCGGCCAGGCCCTGGACGTGGCCATCGTCGGCCAGGGTTTCCTGCAGGTGGAGCTGCCCAACGGCAAGGTCGCCTACACCCGGGCCGGCCAGCTGCAGCTCAATGCCGACGGCCGCCTGGTCAATTCCCAGGGCCTGCCGCTGCAGCCTGCCATCACCGTCCCCGCCAACGCCACCAGCCTGAACATCGCTGAAAACGGCATGGTTTCCGCCACGGTTGCCGGGGCGACCACGCCCACCGAACTGGGTCAGCTCATGCTCGCCCACTTCGTCAATCCCACCGGCCTCCTGGCCCTGGGGGACAACCTCTACCAGGAGACCACCGCCAGCGGCACGCCCACCGAGGGGGTGCCCGGCACGGAAGCCTTCGGCAAGATCAAGCAGGGCGCCCTGGAGTCGTCCAACGTCCAGGTGGTGGAGGAGATGGTGGATATGATCGCCGCCCAGCGGACCTACGAGATGAACACCAAGGTCCTGTCCGCCGCCGACAACATGATGCAGTACCTGTCCCAGGCGGTACGGTGATGCGTTCGCTGGCTGCCGCTTCCTGCGTCCTGCTGCTGTCCGCCTGCGCGGTGGTGCCTCCCCAGCCGCCGGCGGTGGGCGGCGACGTCCCCCTGCCGCTCGCCCCGACGGCGCGCCGGGGGCAGGCGGGCGGCGTGTTCGTGGCCGACACCCCCTGGTCCCTGATTTCCGACGCCCGGGTCTTCCGGGCCGGCGACGTGTTGACCGTGGTGCTCCAGGAAACCACCCAGGCCAGCAAGAAGGCCGACACCCAGTTCGGCAAGAGCAGCACTGCCAACGTGCTGCCCCTGTCGGTGCTCGGCAAGACCTACCACCAGGCCGCCATCAGCATGGACGCCCAGCGGGATTTCTCGGGCTCCGCCACCAGCACCCAGCAGAACGCCCTCCAGGGCGCCATCACCGTGGTGGTCCACGAGGTGCTGCCCAACGGGCTGCTGCGCGTCCAGGGGGAAAAGAGCCTGTACCTGAACCAGGGCGAGGAAATGATCCGGGTCAGCGGCTACGTGCGGGCCGCCGACATCGACACCGACAACCGGGTCTCCTCCCAACGCATCGCCAATGCCCGCATCGTCTATGCCGGCAGCGGCACCCTGGCCGACGCCAACAGCCCGGGGTGGCTGACCCGCTTCTTCACCAGTCCCTGGATGCCTTTCTAAGAGATGGCCATGATCCTCCGTCTGTTCAACATTTCCCTTTTCACCCTCTGCCTGGCGCTCCCCTTTAACGCCGGGGCGGCCCAGACCCTGCGCAACCTGGTCAGCGTCGAGGGGGTGCGGGAAAACCAGCTCATCGGCTACGGCCTGGTGGTCGGCCTCAATGGCAGCGGCGACACTACCCAGGTCAAGTTTTCCGGCCAGTCGGTGTCCAACATGCTGAAGCAGTTCGGGGTCAAGCTCCCCGAGAAGGTGGATGCCAAGTCCAAGAACACCGCCACGGTCATGGTCAATGCGGTCTTCCCCCCGGGGTACCGCAAGGGCCAGACCATCGATATCACCGTTTCCTCCCTGGGGGACGCCAAGAGCCTGCGGGGCGGCGTCCTGCTTCTTACCCCGCTCCGGGCCGCCGACGGCGAGACCTACGCCCTGGCCCAGGGCAACGTGGTGGTGGGCGGGTTGAACGCCCAGGGCGCCAGCGGCTCCAGCATCACCGTCAATACGCCCACCTCCGGGCGCATCCCCAACGGCGCCACCGTCGAACGGGAAATCGAGACCGACTTCGACACCCGCCCCAGCGTGCGGCTCAACCTGAAGCGCCCCAATTTCCAGACCGCCATCAACATCGTCCAGACCATCAACCGCAAGTTCGGCGAAATCGCCACCACCAAGGATGCCACCAGCGTGGACGTGGTGGCGCCGGCCAAGCCCACCGACCGGGTCGCCTTCGTGGCGGTCCTGGAGGAGCTGGCCATCGAGGTGGGCAAGGAAGTGCCCCGGGTCATCTTCAATTCCCGCACCGGCACCGTCGTCATTTCCGAGGGGGTGCGGGTGCGGCCGGCGGCGGTGTCCCACGGTTCCCTCAAGGTGGTGATTTCCGAGACGCCCGCGGTCAGCCAGCCGGCTCCCTTCAGCCGCGGCGGCACCACCACGGTGACGCCCCAGTCCCGGGTGGCGGTGGAGCAGGGGGGCGGGCGCATGTTCAAGTGGCCGGCCGGCGCCACCCTCCAGGCCATCGTCGACGCGGTGAATAGCACCGGCGCCACCCCCGACGACATCATGGCCATCCTCCAGGCCCTCGACCAGGCCGGCGCCATCGACGGCGAACTCATCGTCATCTGAGGACCCCATGCGCTTGCAAGATTCTCCCTCCCCGCTGCCCCTGGATTCCGCCGCCCACGACGAGGCTGCGGCCCCGGCGGCGGCCTCCCCCCTGCATGCCAAGGCTGCAAAGGCGGCGGAAAAATTCGAGTCCTTCTTCATCGGCGAGATGTTCCGCCAGATGCGAAAGAGCGCCCGGGAATTCGGCGACCGTGACGGCGAGCGCTCCAACGACGACATGCTGGACCTCGCCCACTCCATGGTGGCCGATGTCCTGGCCGGCCAACATGCCTTCGGGGTGGCCGACCTGATCCTGCGCCAGGTGCTCCCGTCCCTGCCCGCAGGCCCGGCGGAGACGCCGGGATTTAAGTCTTCCGACATGCCGGTCGCCTTGAACAAGTAACGAGTGCCCAAACTCATTTGCCCGAAGCCGAAGATCCATGACCGTCATCAATAACGCCCTGTCCGGTGCCCTGGCCGCCCAAGCCGCCCTCAACACCACCAGCCAGAACACCGCCAATGTCATGACCCCGGGCTACACCCGCCAGGGCGTGCTGCTGACGGCGGTCTCCCTGTCGCGGACCAGCGGCATCAATCCGGGGGACGGGGTGGCGGTGCCTTCCCTGCTCCGCTTCAGCGACAGCTACAAGAACCAGCAGATGTGGCAGGCGGCTTCCGGCCTCGGCCAGTATTCCACCGCCCAGCCCTATCTCACCCAGTTGGAGCAAGTGATGGGGGACGACACGGCCAACATCAACGCCGGCCTGGACAATTTCTTCGGCGCCCTCAACGCCGCCAGCGTCGAGCCGACCTCCAGCCCCCTGCGCCAGCAGGTCATCACCGCCGCCGACGCCCTGGCCCAGCGCTTCAACAACCTCCGTCAGCTCCTTTCCACCCAGCGCCAGAGCGTGTACCAGCAGCGCACCGCCGTGGTCTCCCAGATCAACGAGCTGACCACCGAAATCGCCGCCTTCAACCAGAAGATTTCCGCCGCCAATTCCACCGGCACCACTCCCTCGGGGCTCATCGACGAGCGCGACCTGCGGATCGACAAGCTTGCCTCCCTGGTGGGGCTGCAGGTCATCGACCAGCCGGACGGCAGCCGCAGCATCGCCCTGCGGGGCGGGCAGCCGCTGGTGGTGGGGGCGGTCGCCTCCTCCATGGCCGTCAGCGGCACCCCCAGCGGCGCCCAGGTCCTGACCCTCAAGTTCGCCAGCGAGTCCTTCACCCTGGCGAGCGGCAACCTGGGCGGCCAGTTGGGTGGCCTCGACGATTTCGAGAGCAAGGTGCTCGCGCCGCAGATCCAGTCCATCGCCGACATGGCCAGCGGCATGGCCGCCCAGGTCAACACCAAGCTCGCCGCCGGCTTCGACATGAACGGGAACCCGGGTGCGCCCCTCTTCGACTTCGATCCCACCAGTACCAACGCCATGCTGACGGTTCATGCCGGCGTGATGGGCCAGGACCTGGCCTTCTCCGCCAGCGCCACCCTGCCGGGCAACAGCGACAACCTCCTTGCCCTCATCGACCTCAGGAACCAGCCGGTGGCGGTGAGCGCCCTGGGCAGCACCCTCCTGGGCGACGCCTATACCCAGCTGGTGGGCAAGCTGGGCACCGACAGCCAGCAGAATCAGGCCTCCCTGAAGACGGCCCAGACTGTCCGCAACCAGGCCGAGGAGAGCTGGAAGTCCACCAGCGGCGTGAATAGCGACGAGGAGGCCATCAACCTGGTCCAGTTCCAGCAGATGTACCAGGCCAACATGAAGGTGATCGCTGTGGCGAACCAGCTCTTCGACGCCACCCTGGCCATGTTCGGTTGAGGAGAAATACCATGCGCATCGCCAGCTCCCAGTACCACGCCACCATGAACACCGCCCTGCAGACGGCTTCGGTGGCGGTGGAAAACCTGATGCAGCAGATGTCCTCCGGCCAGCGCCTGCTGCAGCCTTCCGACGATCCGGTCACCAACGTCCGCCTGTCCCGCCTGACCCGGGAAGAGTCGGCCATCGACCAGTACCGCTCCAATATTTCCGCCCTCAAGAGCCGGCTGCAGCAGAACGAGTCCTACCTGGACAGCATGAGCAAGGACATGCTGGAGGCCCGGGACCTCCTGGTCTGGGCCGCCGACGGCGGCAATGCCTCTTCGGACGTGAACGCCATGGCGAGCTCCCTGCAATCCCTGCGGGACAGCCTCTACTACTCGGCCAATATCCGCGACCATGAAGGGCGCTACGTATTCTCGGGCACGGCGGTGGGCTCCGCCACGATCACCTACAACGCTGCCGCCAGCGCCGGTTCCCGCTACACCTGGACGGGCAATGCCGGGGTGCAGAACGTGGTGGTCGGCAACGGCGTCACTCAACCCGCCAACGTCTCCCTGCCGGAAATGGCTCTCCTCCTCAACCAGCTGGACCAGACGGTGGCGGCGCTGCAGGCCCCCGGCGCCGATGTGAACAACCCGGCGACCCACGCCACGGTGAAGGCCGGCCTGGATGGGCTCGACGTCGCCCTGGACAGCGTCACCGGCCGGATCGCCCGCCTCGGGGGAGCACGGAACATCCTGCAGACCCTGGACGACAACCATTCCAACGTCAGCCTCTCCAACAAGCAGGCCGCCATCACCTTGGGCCAGCTCGATTACGGTGACGCCGCGGTCAAGCTCAATGCCTACACCACGGCCCTGGAGGCGACCCAGAAGGCCTACGGCAAGGTCAGCGCCCTGTCCCTGTTCAACATCCTTTGATCGGGGCGTAGCCAGCCATGCGGATTTCTTCCCTCAACATCAGCCAGCCGGCCGGCGAGGAAGCCGGGGTCGAAGAGGCCCGGCGGGCCGAAGCGCAGAACGCCGCGGAAGCCGCTGCGGCGGCGTCCCGGCCCGAAGCCCAGGCGCCCCCGCGGGGCGGCCTCCACCGCTGGAATCCCCAGGTCAACCAGCAGCTGTCCACTGCCCAGCAGGCCCTCGGCTTTCTCCAGGAGGCGGAATCCCGCCTGCAGGGGCTCAAGTCCGAACTCAGCTCCAAGCTGGCGGCGGGTCAGGCGGGCGACCCGAAGCTGGAAGGCAAGCTGCGGGAATTCGCCGACCTCTGGCGGCAGCGCCAGACCGTGGCGGGCGGCAGCCTCGACGGGCGGCTGGGCTACAGCGCCGATACCCCGGCCCGCCAGCGCTTCAAGATCAAGGGCCTGGATCGGGATGCGCTGCGCTCGGGGGGCAAGGAGACTCTGGCCTTTTCCGTCGGCGGCAGCGCTCAGCGCCTGCTGGTGGTGGCCCTGGAGCCGGGCCTGTCGGATGCGGAAATCGTCCGCCGCTTCGACCAGGCCTTCGCCCCTGCCGGCATCCGCGTTTCCCAGGACGATGACGGCGGGCTGAGCTTCAGCGTTGCCGAATCGGCCTGGCCGACGGTGCAGGACACCCTGGCGGTGAAGGGGGCGGGCATCCGCTTCCCTACCGGGCAGATGACCCGGGTGGCGGCCGAAGCCAAGCCGGAGGCCATCCGGCCCGGCAACTGGGAGAGCGGCAACGCCGGCTCCCTGCGCCGTACCCTGCAGGAAGTCCTCGATGCCCTGACCCGGGTCCGGCAGGCCCGGGAGACCCTGGCCCGGGCCCTGGCCGATGCCCGCCACCAGCTCAACCAACCCGTTTCCCCCGATGAAGGAAACTGGGCTTTCTCCTTCGCCGCCGATTTCCAGGTCATGGCTGCCCAACCCGCCTATGAGGTCTATTCGGCGGTGGCGCCGGCCCTGGCGTCCATCAGCCGGGACCGGGTCCTGTCCCTGCTCTCCCTGGACTGACGGCCATGGGGCCTTTCCTGGAAAAGCTCCGCCTGGCCGGTTGGCTGTCCCTGCTCCTCGGCGCCGGTTTCCTGGCGACCGACCTGGTCAGCTACCGGGCGGCGGGGGATTCCCTGCGCCGGACTTTCGCGGTGTCGGCGGTGCCGGCCGTCAGCGACCTGGTCCATGGGGAAATCCAGGCCGACGTCCGGCGCCTGGCTGTAACCGCCGGGGCGGCACCCGCCATCCACCGGGTCGCCGAAGGGCGGGGCGGTGCGGCGGATGCCGGGGGGACGGCCCTGCCGGCGGAGGCCCTGTCCAGCCTGGTGGAAAAATACCAGTCCCGCTTCGGCTGCCGCATCCATTTCGTCGATAGCGCCGGCATCATCGTCCTCGGGACCGACGCCATGCGCCATGTGCGGGAACTGCCCGGGTTGCGCCGGGTGGCGGCCGACATCCTGTCCGCTTCGGCCAGGCCGACCCAGAGCAATTATCGGGACGGCGAGACCACGGTCCTCGTCAATACCCGCTTCATCCCCGAGCTGGAGTGGTATCTGGTGGTCGAGCAGAGCGACGAGGCCGGCATCCGGCAGCTGCAGCGCGCCTTCCTGCTCAACCTGGCCATCGGCGCCGCGGTGGCCGGGCTGGTCCTGACCAGCGTCCTGGCCATGGTCAACCGCTACCGGAAGCGGCTGGCCAATGCCGCTGCGGTGGATTCCCTGACCGGCCTCATCAACCGCTCGGCCTACGAATTCGTCTTCCGGCAGACCCTGCTGGAAACCGACCGCACCCGGGAGCCCCTGTCCCTGATCCTGTGCGAGGTCGACCTGTTCAAGCGGTTGGTCGCCGCCGGGGGCCGCGGGCGGGGGGAAGTGGTGCTCAGGAATATGGCGGAGCTCGCCAGGAAATCGGTCCGGGCCACCGATCCGGTGGCCCGCTGGGGCGAGGACCTCTTCGTCATCCAGCTCCGCAACTGCCCCCTCGAAAATGCCCTGGACGTGGCGGAGCGGCTGCGCCAGAGCGTGGCCGCCCATGACTTCGGCCTGGACAGCGAGCGCCTTGCCGTCACCGCCAGCCTGGGGGTGGCCATGCACGAGCACCAGGAGACCGAAAGGGATTTCCTGAAGCGTGTCCAGGAGGCCCTTGGCCAGGCCAAGGCGCAAGGCGGAAACCGGGTAGAGCCCGAATTCGCCGCTCCCTGTTAAGAAGAGCGCGTTAGGAAGACGATCTTGCTCGGCAACCTGCCCGCCACCATCTCGAAGCGGCCATCCCGGTCCAGGGCTCGCCCTTCGTCCGATGAAGCCACTATAATCGCCGCATCTCAGGGAGTCATCGATCACGCCAGGATAATGAAATCCTTGCAACAAGAAACACGTAAGGCCTTTGCCGCGGCGCTTAGCCAGCTGCTGGACCGCCATGGCCTGCCGGCCTCCAACCACGGTCGCCTCCAGGCGTTCGCGACCCTGGTGAACCGGCCGGTGAGCACGGCCCACCGCTGGCTTTCGGGCATCGGCATCCCGGACGTGGAGGATCTTTTCCTGTTGTGCGGCCTCTTCGGCTGTTCCCTGGACGAACTGTTCGGCCGGCTGCCGCTTGGGGGGACGGACAATGACGACACCACCACGGCGGTCACCTATTTTTCGGATTTCGGAAACGTCGTCATCCACATTCCCTCTTCATTCATCGGGAAGGAGGGGGGCTCCCATCCCCTGGGGATCATGCGGGTGACGGGCACAGAAATGGGCGGCTACGTGGAGCCCAATGACCGGGTGTTCTTCAACCTGTCGGACACCGAAATCCGCTCGGGCGCGGTGTTCGCCCTCCGCATCGGCTCCCGCCTTGTCCTCCGGCGCCTGCGGGTCCGCCTGGACGGCTTGATCGACGTCCTCTGCGACAACCCGGTCTTTCCCCCGGAAACCCTCCCTGCCGAGCGCTTCAGGCCCGCCGACCAGGCAGCCGATCAGGATATTGCCGTTATCGGGCGGGTCATCGCCAAGCTGAACCAGGAACGCTGCTAAAGTCTAATCGAAGTCCGTGGCGAATTGGATGGCCTCGACCAAGGCCAGGTTGAGCTGGTGCGCCGACAGTTCGAGGGCGGCCATGCGGGACGACAGTTCCGCCAAACTCCCGCTCTCGGTGGCGCAGGCCAGTTCGAGGAGGGGCGTGTATTCCCCTTCCCCTTCCAGGAGCGCCTGCCGGACCGGCGCGTCCAGTTCCAGGGACTGGAGGACCGCCTCCATGGGCATGCCGGTGATTTTATCCAGGAGCGAAAAGATGCCGGTGATGAAGATGGCGTCCTGCCGACTGGGGTGGAAGCCCGCCGGCTTGGCCAGGATCTCCATGAGCCGGGCGCGCACGATGGACGTCAGGTACAGCACCGGCATCCTGCCCTCGACGGATGCGTGCAGCAGGTACATGGAAAGCCATTTTGCGAACTGGCGGTAGCCCATGAACATGATGGCCTGCTCGATGCTGCGGAAGCCCCCGTAGGCATTCTCAAAGAACATCTTGGCGGAATTCAGGTAGCGCAGCAGGCCATGGACCAGGCCCGGGTCCTGTTTGACCGTGTGGCTGATGGCACTGACATCCTCGTTGCGGCGGATGAGGTTGAGCGCCCGGATGACCGTGGCCTCGGTGGGGGCTAGTTCCCGCTTCGCGGGCACTTCATAGGACTTGGCGAATTCCCACCAGGAGGAGAGCTTCCGCCCCCGGTACCAGAAGCCGTCGGCGGTAAATGCGCCCGGGTCGAGTATTTCCACATTCGGGGGCAGGGCGGACGGACGGGCGCCTTCCAGGTTCTTGAGCCCGACGAAATGGACCAGGAAACGCCGGTGCGCCTGGGCCAGGGGACGAGCCAAGGAAGAGAGCTCCCGCCGGCACGACTGGCTCGGGTATTCGTCAGCGTAGAAGGTGAGCAGGTACAGATGGGTGGCGTGGTACGAATCCACCACGGGCGCATGCTGAATCACGACTTCGGCTTGCTGTGCCGGCTGGGACATCAGGAATTCCTTTGAGATGCTTGTATTCTTATTTTGCATTTCCGCACCGCTAAGAATCTGACAATCGGGGCGGCCGGACGATCCTTCCAATTATCTCGCAAAATCCCCCTACTTCCGGATCGGAATTGAGCCGGGGCGCGAGGCAGGATTCCCCATTTTCCGGTCGTGGCGGAAACCTTGGGTGCAGGAAAGGCCGGAATGCCCATGGATATGAGGTTTTCCGTCCTGAACGGCTAGAATCGGGGTTTTGCCACGACCGTGCCCTGCGCACTTAATCAGCGTATATATGCCCTACCTGAGACTCATCGACGCCTGCCTCGCCTTCGGCCACGTGCCCCTCCTCGACCACGCCGAGTTCCAGCTCGACCCCGGCGAGCGGGTGGCCCTCATCGGCCGCAACGGCACCGGCAAGTCCTCCCTCCTGGCGGCCCTGGCCGCGGGCAATGGACGGGGCCGGCTGGATGACGGCGAGGTGTGGACCCAGCCGGGCATCCGGGTGGGCTACGTGCCCCAGGAGCCCCCCTTCGATCCGGAGCTGACCGTCTTCGAAGCGGTGGTGGGCGGCATGGGCGACACCTCCCGGCTGCTGGCGGAATACCACGAGGTCTCCCATCGGCTGGCGGAGGCGGGGGCGGACCAGGAAAAGCTGCTGGCACGGCTCCAGGAGCTGCAACACGAGCTGGAGGCGCTGGGGGCGTGGGCGTACGAAGCCCAGGCCGAGCGGGTCATCGACCGCTTCGCCCTCGATCCGGAGGCCAAGGTCGGCACCCTGTCCGGCGGCCAGAAGAAGCGCCTCGCCCTGGCCCAGGCCCTGGCGGTGGCCCCCGAGGTGCTGCTCCTGGACGAGCCCACCAACCACCTGGACATCGGCGCCATCGAGTGGCTGGAGAACCTCCTCATCGATTCCGGCGTGACCCTGCTTTTCATCACCCACGACCGGCGCTTCCTGGATCGGGTGTGCACCCGCATCGTCGAGCTGGACCGGGGCAAGCTCGCCAGCTTCCCGGGCAGCTTCGCCGACTACCAGCAGCGCAAGGAAGCGCTGCTCCATGAGGAATCCCTGGCCAACGCCCGCTTCGACAAGCTCCTCAAGGAAGAGGAGGTCTGGATCCGCAAGGGTGTCGAGGCCCGTCGTACCCGGGCCGTCTTCCGGGTGCAGCGCCTGGATCGCCTGCGGGCGGAGCGGGCGGCCCGGCGGGAGCGCATGGGCAAGGTCAGCCTGCAGCTGGATACGGGCGAGAAGAGCGGCCAGCTGGTGGCTGAACTGCAGCATGTGGGCAAGCGTTTCGGGGACAAGACGGTGGTGCGGGATTTCTCCTCCCGCATCCAGCGGGGGGACAAGATCGGCCTCATCGGCCCCAACGGCGCCGGCAAGACGACGCTCTTGCGCCTCATCCTCGGCGAGCTGAAGCCGGATGAGGGCTCCGTGCGCCTCGGCACCAAGATGGAAATCGCCTATTTCGACCAGTTCCGGGCCCAGCTCGACCCGGAGGCCAGCTTGGCCGATGTCATTTCCCCGGGCTCCGATTACGTGGAAATCAACGGTGCCCGCAAGCATGTCATCGGCTACCTGGAAGATTTCCTCTTCGCCCCGGAGCGGGCCCGCTCCCCGGTGAAATCCCTGTCCGGCGGCGAGCGCAACCGGCTCCTGCTGGCGCGGCTGTTCGCCCGGCCCGCCAATGTGCTGGTCCTGGACGAGCCCACCAACGACCTGGACATCGAAACCCTGGAGCTGCTTGAGTCCCTGCTCCAGGACTACGACGGCACCCTGTTCCTGGTCAGCCACGACCGGACCTTCCTGGACAACGTGGTCACCCAGACCATCGCCGCCGAGGGCGACGGCGCCTGGCGGGAATACGTGGGCGGCTACACCGACTGGGCCCAGTACCAGGCCCAGCGAGCCAAGGAAGCCGTTGCCCAGAAGGCTGAAGCCAAGCCGGCCCCGAAGGCGGCGGAGGCGCCCAAGCCCAAGGCGGATAAGCTCTCCTGGAAGGAACAGCGGGAGCTGGAAGCCCTGCCCGACCGCATCGCCGCCCTGGAGGCCGAGCAGCAGGACATCACCAAGCGACTTGAAGACCCGGCCCTGTACCAGAATGACCCGGCGGCGGCCCAAACCCATGCGGCGCGGCTTGCCGCCATCGAAGACGAACTGCTGGCGCTCCTGGAGCGCTGGGAAATCCTGGAGGGCAAGGCTTGACTACCAACAACTGGCGTACCCCGATCCTGATCCTGGTCTGTGGTTCCATCATCCTCACCCTGGCCATGGGGGTGAGGCACACCGCCGGCCTGTTCCTCCAGCCCATGACCCTGGCCCATGGCTGGAGCCGGGAAACCTTCTCCTTTGCCATCGCCCTCCAGAACCTGGTGTGGGGGCTGGCTTCCCCCTTTGCCGGGGCCATTGCCGACCGCCATGGTGCGGGGCGTACCATCGCCGCCGCCGCCGCCCTCTACATCATCGGCCTGGTGCTGATGGCCAACGCCGGGTCTGCCGTTGCGTTGGATCTGTCGGGCGGCCTGCTGGTCGGCCTCGGGCTGTCGGGAACCACCTTCGCCGTCATCCTGGGGGTGATCGGCCGCCACACCACGCCCCAGAAGCGTAGCCTCGCCCTCGGGGTGGCCAGCGCCGGCGGCTCTTTCGGCCAGTTCGCCGTGCTGCCCATCGGCCAGGCCCTGATCGGCGCCTTCGGCTGGCAGGTGGCCCTCATGCTGCTGGCCTGCGGCGTGGGCCTCATCGTTCCCCTGGCCTGGACCCTGGCTGACGGCCACCGGCCTTCCGCCGGCGCCGGCCAGTCGGTAGCGGAGGCCCTGCGGGAGGCGAGCGGCGAGAGGAGCTTCCATTACCTGTTCTGGGGCTATTTCGTTTGTGGCTTCCAGACCGCCTTCATCATGCTGCACCTGCCGTCCTTCCTGGTGGACTCGGGCTTTTCCGCCAACGTGGGGATGACGGCGGTGGCCCTCATCGGACTCTTCAATATTTTCGGTTCCTTCCTGTTCGGCTGGGGAGGCGGGCGCTGCAGCAAGAAGAACCTCCTGGCATTGATCTACGGCCTGCGGGGCATCGCCATCGTCGTCTTCCTGGCGGTACCGCTGTCCACGGCCAGCGCCTGGGTGTTCGCCGCCGCCATGGGACTCCTCTGGCTGGGCACGGTGCCGCTCACCAACGGCCTGGTGGCGCAGATTTTCGGCCTGCGCTACATGTCCATGCTGACCGGGGTGGTCTTCCTCGGCCACCAGCTGGGCAGCTTCCTGGGGGCCTGGCTGGGCGGGCGCATCTATGACGAGACCGGCTCCTACCTGGTGGCCTGGGCCGTGGCGGTGGGGCTGTCGGTGCTGGCGACCGTGCTCTCCTGGCCCATCGACGAACGGCCCCTGGTACGCTCCGGAGCCCAGGCGTGAAACCCCAATGGCGGTGGTTCCTGGTGGGAGCTGCCGCAGCCCTCGGTATCCTGGTCCTGGCGGCGATCTTCGTCGCCTACCAGATGCCGGAATTGCTCCTGGACCTGGCTAACCTGCGCTATTGCGGCTGAGCGGGTTCCGGGTGGGGTTCGTCGGGGAGGTCGGCGCCGACGCGCTCCCGGACTGCCTCTTCGGAGATATGGAGCAACTCGGCGATGTCCCTGTAGTCGTCGGGCAGGGCAGGGTCGTCCCAGCCATGGGCCGCGTGGCGGGCGAGGCGCACCGCCAGGGTGACGTTGCGCACCCGGGGATGGGTGGCGTGGTCGTCGTCCATGAGGCGTTGCAGGAGTTCCGGCAGGTGCCAGACCCCGCATAGGGCATGTTGCAGTTCGTGAAGGGTGATGCCCAGGACCTTGAGCTGGGCGCTGGCGCTGCGCATGGTGGGGTGGGCGGTCTGTTCCGCCTGGATCTGCAGCCCCAGCTTGGGGGCGAAGCACCACACCAGGATTTCCGCCAGGTCGTGGAGGAGGGCGGCGATGCGCACTTCCTCCAAGTTGAGGTCGTGGCGCCACATGGCCCAGTCATGGGCATAGACGGCAGCCTTTTGGGCCCGGCGGATGATTTTCAGCGCGCCGAGGAGGGCATGGGGATCTTCTCCCTTCAACATCCCTTCGATGGTAGGCAGGTCATGGAAGCGGTTGAAGAAGGGGGTGAGGCCCGACATCATGATAGCGCCCGCGATGGTGGTGATGTCGTTCTGCAGGGCGCGGCCCCGCAGGGGCTGGATGTAGGCCAGCACCCGCACTGCCATGATGGGGTCTTGGAGGATGACGTGGGCGAGATCCCGCGGGTCCACCCGATCGATGTCCTCGCGCATCTCTTCCAGGCGGCGCTTGGTGTTGCGAAGGACCGGCAGGCTGCTGTTGCTGAACAGCAGCACCCATGCTTCGGTGTCCTGGAGAGGATGGTCAAGCATCTTGTTCTTCTATCTCAATAAACCCGGCTAACACCCTGTTTTAATTGTTTTCCAGTTAATCACGGATAGGTCGGGAGAGCAAGTGCCCGCCGTGAGATAATGTGAGCCTTGCACGCGATATTTGGCGAATATGGACTATAAGATCATTCCCGTAACTCCCTTCGAGCAGAATTGCACCCTCTTCTGGTGCCCAGCGACCCGGGAGGCCGTGGTCATCGATCCGGGCGGTGAAAGCAAGCTCATCCTGGACGCGGTGGCCGAGCAGGGCCTCAAGCTGGTGAAAATCCTGGTGACCCATGGCCACATCGACCATGCCGGCGGCGTTGCCGCCCTGGCCGAGAGCCAGGGGATTCCCATCGAAGGCCCCCACGAGGAAGACCGCTTCTGGATCGAGGGCATGCCCCAGCAAAGCCGCATGTTCGGCTTCCCGGCGGTGCAGAGCTTCGAGCCGACCCGCTGGCTCAAGGATGGGGACAAGGTGAGTTTCGGGGAAATCGAGCTGGACGTGATCCATTGCCCCGGCCATACGCCCGGGCATGTGGTGTTCTACCATGCCCCGAGCCGGCTGATGCAGGTGGGCGACGTGCTCTTCCAGGGGTCCATCGGCCGTACCGACTTTCCCCGGGGCGACCATGATTCCCTAATCCGCTCCATCAAGGAAAAGCTGTTCCCCCTGGGCGATGACGTGGCCTTCATTCCCGGCCACGGCCCCATGTCCACCCTGGGGGACGAGCGGCGCTACAACCCCTTCCTGAACGGCTGAGACGCCCTCAGGCGGAAGGGGCGCGGATGCGGCTGGCCCAGGTCAGGGCGTTGAGCTGGGCGGCCATCCAGGTGTTGCCGTCGATGCCGATCCGGCTCAACTGCTGGCTGGCGTAAGCCGTGTCCCGGTTGTCGGCGGCCGAAATGGCGGTCAGCAGGCTGCCCAGGGGGCCCTTGCGCTCTTCCAGGGCGGCGTGGACCGAATGGTGCAGGGGCAGCTGTTGCAGGATTTCCGGCATGGAGAGGTTGAGCAGGACGTCCAGCAGGGAAAAGGCGCCGGCCATGAAGGCGGCATCCGATGGCGTATCCGTTGCAAGAGGCGGCTGCAGGCGGTGGGCCAGGGCCGCCATCAGCCGCCCGCGGGCGGCTGCCTGGAGCAGTAGCGGATTGGGATGTTGGCCGTCGTTGGGATCCGCATAGACCAGCAGTTGCAACCAGCGCTGCAATTGCTGCCGTCCCAGCATGGTGATGGCCTGGCCGAAGCTGGTGATGGGGCTGTTGGGTGCCATGGCTGCCGAATTGACCAGGCGCAACAGGCCATAGGCCAGTTTCGGCTCCTGGCGGAAGATTTCTTCGATCTCGCAGGTGTCCGCGTCGGACGAGATCAGGGCCAGGAGCTTGAGCAGCCGGGTTCGCATCATGTCCGGCTTGCTGCTGGGCACCGAACGGTTCAGCAGATATTCCCCGGTAACTAGGCTGAAGCGGTTATCGACCGCCCAGGCAACGTCGTTGCGGCTGCGCAGGCCGGTGACGGCAAGGGCGCTCCGGGCCGCCAATCCATGCAATTGGTAGGTCGGCAGCGTGCGGGCATGACTGGCGGTGAATACCATGCAGTTCCACTTGCCCGGCGGGGGAAAAGGGGCGCCGGGGGAAACCAGAAGTCCCAGGCTGGCTCCCTGCTGGCGCAACCCGGCTTCGATATCCTGCGTCGCACCGGTCGGTGAAGGCACAAGGAAGACGATCTTGCCTTCGGGCAGGGCCGAGGCGCTTGCCACGATTTCCGGGGTCGTGGCTGGGACAAACCACTGGAAACGGTGGTCCAGGACTGCTACTGACGGATGCTTGGCCAGGCGGTCCAGGGCTTTGGGGAACTCCGCCTCGGCGCCGCAGAATTCAATGTGAAAGCCAGTCCAGGTCTCATCGGCGTGAAACCACGGGTGGATAAAGAGGTGTCCAGAAACCGGCATTGCTGAGCTCAAGTCTATTCTGTCCCAATATTAGCAACTCATGGGCCAGTCGTCCGGGGAATTGAGGTTTCGGAAATTCACATCGGCATCCGGGAAGTCGGCGATCCGGCAATCCAGCTCGGCCTGCCAGAGCCCGACCTTGCGCCCGCCGGCATCGAGAAAAGCCTCCAGGCGGGGCAGCACCTCCCGGCGGTAGAGGGCGAAAACCGGTTGCCGGCGGTCGGCTCGGGCCACGGCGGCCTCTCCGTCGGCGAGGGCGGCCAGCAGCCGGGCGGCCAAGTCCATCGGCAGGAACGGCGAGTCGCAAGGGGCGGTCAGAACGAGGGGCGTCGCCGAGGCGCTGAGGGCGGCGTGCAGGCCGGCCAAGGGGCCGGGAAAGCCGGCGATGCGGTCGGGGACGAGGCGGCATCCGAAGCCGGCATAGGCGTCGGCATTACGGTTGCAGTTGATGAGGATCTCGCCAGCCTGGGGCCGCAGCCGCTCCAGTACGTGGGCGACCAGGGGCTTGTTCCCGAGAGGCTGCAGCCCCTTGTCGACGCCCCCCAGGCGGGTCGCAAGCCCGCCGGCAAGGATGACGGCGGTGATTTTTTCTTGCGCCATAATGGGCGGATGATCCCACATTATTGGTCCGAAGCGATAAGCCGGCTGGCCGGCGCCGACCCCATCATGGCGGGGCTTATCGAGCGATATCCCGGCATGGGCCTGTCGTCCCGGGGGGATGCCTTCGGTACCCTGGCCCGCTCCATTGTCGGTCAGCAGATTTCGGTCAAGGCGGCGGATGCCGTCTGGTCCCGCTTTTCCGCGACGGTGGGTGAGGTTTCCCCGGCGGCTGTGCTGGCGGTGGGGGCGGCGGGTCTCGCCAACAGCGGGCTGCCCCGGCGGAAGATTGAATACATGGTGGATCTGGCCGGCCACTTCGCCGCGGGACGAGTCCGCCCGGAGCGCTGGGCCGGCATGGACGACGAAACGGTGATCCGGGAACTGGTGGATGTGCGGGGCATCGGCCGGTGGACGGCGGAAATGTTCCTGATCTTCAACCTGCTGCGGCCCGACATCTATCCCCTGGATGACCTGGGGTTGCAGCGGGCGGTATTCGACCACTATTTCGCCGGCGAGAAGCAGCCGCGCCGCGTCCTGGCCGAATTCGGCGAGCGCTGGCGGCCCTGGCGGACGGTGGCGACCTGGTACCTGTGGCGCAGTCTCGACCCCCTGCCGGTGGAGTATTGACCCCATTGCTTTCCGGGTGGATTTGCCTTTTGGGGTAGAATACGCGCCGACCAAAAATTCCCGCCGTCCATGAAAATCAGTTTTCTCGACTTCGAACAACCCATCGCCGACCTTGAGGCGAAGATTGAAGAGCTTCGCTTCGTCCAGGACGATTCCGCCGTCGACATCTCCGAAGAGATCGACCGCCTGGAAAAGAAGAGCGCCCAATTGGCCAAGGATATCTACGCCAAGCTCACGCCTTGGCAGATTTCCCAACTGGCCCGCCATCCCCAGCGGCCCTACACCCTCGACTACGCCGACCGGATCTTCACCGATTTCGAAGAGCTGCACGGCGATCGCGCCTTTGCCGACGATCATGCCATCGTCGGCGGCATGGCCCGCTTCAACGGCCAGCCGGTGATGGTGATCGGCCACCAGAAGGGCCGGGATACCAAGGAAAAAATCTACCGCAATTTCGGCATGCCCCGTCCCGAGGGTTACCGCAAGGCCCTGCGCCTCATGAAGCTGGCCGAGAAATTCGGCCTGCCGGTGATGACCTTCGTGGACACCCCGGGCGCCTATCCCGGCATCGACGCCGAGGAGCGGGGACAGTCCGAGGCTATCGGCCGCAACCTGTTCGTCATGGCCGAGCTGAAGGTGCCCGTCATCGTCACCGTTATCGGTGAAGGCGGCT
>JBLNBI010000316.1:0-8810 GCA_050259815.1 Actinomycetota bacterium
CAGGCCGTCGCGCAGGAGAATCTTGCGGTCCACATGGGCGAGAAGCCGGGGGTCGTGGGTGGTGAAGACGAAGGTGACGGCCCTGGAGCGGTTCATTTCGCGCATCAGCGCGACAATGCCCTGGCTGTTCTCGGAATCGAGGTTGGCGGTGGGTTCGTCGGCGATGACCAGCATCGGTTGGCCGGCCAGGGCGCGGGCGATGGCCACGCGCTGGCGTTGGCCGCCGCTCAGCTTGTCGGGACGGGCGTTGCCGCAGGCGGTCAGGCCGACATCGGCGAGGGCGGCGGCGGCCAGGGTGCGTGCCTGTCGTTCGGCGACGCCGCGGATCTGCAGGGGCAGCATGACGTTTTCCAGGGCCGTGAGTACCGGCACGAGATTGAAGTTCTGGAAGATGAAACCGATCTTGTCGCCGCGGAAAAGGGTGAGCGCATCGTCATCGAGGGTGCGCGTATCCCGGCCGTCGAGCCGGATTTCGCCGCTGGTCGGCGCGTCGATCAGGCCGATCAGGTTCATCAGGGTGGACTTGCCGCTGCCGGAGGGCCCCCATACCGCCAGGAATTCCCCGGCCAGGATGTCGAGGGAAACGCCGCGCAAGGCGTCGATGACGGTTTCGCCGAGGTGGAAACGACGGCGCACGTCGCGGAGCGAGAGCAGGGTGCTTGCGGCGGCCGGGGGGCTGGTCTCGCCTGCGGGCGGGATGGCCGGTTCGCAACCGGCGATGGCGCTCATCGGGCTGAAACGATCCATAGGGAATAGCCTTCGCGCAGAGTGGGGAAGAAGTGGCGGAAGATGAAGCGCGGCATGCCGAAGGTTCCGGCATCGACGGCGCACTCGACGATGGATTGCTGCGCCTGGATCCGGAATCCCTCGGCCTTGAATATCTCGATCGGATGGGTTTGTCCGGTCTGGAAGATGGCGCCGAATTTCTCGAACCGGTCGAACAGCTTGCGGCTGTAGCGGCGGTAGAAGGCGGCCGACATCAGGTCAGTGAGTACGACGGCATCGGGCAGGCTATCCTTGATCGCCCGGGCGGTGGCCCGCAGTTCGGCTTCGCTGAGGTACATCGCCACCCCCTCCAGAACGACGATGGGAGCGGCATCGGCGGCATAGGGCGCCAGCTTCTCGGCAAGGGACTCGCGGGCGAATTCGATGGGCAGGCGGACAAGGTCGTTGTCGGCGCGAGTGACGGGCAGGCGCTGCTCCTTGAAGGCCATGACTTCGGGTTCGTCCAGCTCGACCCAGCGCCCGCCGGGAAGGCGATGGGGGCGCGTGTCGAAACCGGCGCCGATGGTGACGATGCGCGCATCCGGGCGGGTCTGCAGGATGCTGCGCAGATGATCGTCGATCAGCCGGTGGCGGGCGACGGTGCTGGCATTCTGGCGCGAGAAGCTACGGAAGCCTTCGACGAAATCCCGCTGGCTATCGTCGATGAAGTTTGCGGCAAGGGTGTCGCCGCAGACCGGGCGGGGGGACATGGCGTCGAGCATCCGCATTCCGCAGCAATAGAAGGCGGTTTTCGAAACGGGCTTCATGGTGTCTGTTTCCGGCTGGTGGGCGGCGCCTGGGTCTCGGGTCATGCGGTGAGTCCGCCGTCGACGACCAGGGTCTGCCCGGTGAAATAAGCGCCGCCGGGGCCGATCAGGAAGGCCACGACGGCTGCAACGTCGCCGACCGTGCCCATGCGGCGCAGCGGCACCTGGGCAATCATCTTCTTGCGTTGGGCATCGTCCATCTGCTCGGTCATTTCGGTGGCGATCAACCCCGGCGCAATCGCGTTGACGCGGATATTGAAACGGCCGAATTCGAGCGCCAGCGAACGGGTCATGCCGATCAGGGCCGCTTTCGAGGCCGCGTAGTTGACCTGGCCGACATTGCCCTTGAAGGCGGTGACCGAACTCATGTTGACGATGCAGCCGTCGCCGGCGGCCAGCATGGACCGCGCGAAGGCACGAATGACGAGATAGGCGGAGTCGAGATTGGTCGACATCAGGCCGCCCCACTGCCCATGGTCCATATTCATGAACAGCGTATCGCGGGTCACCCCGGCATTGTTGATGATGGCGTAGGGGGCGCCGTGCTTGGCAAGCAGGCTCTCGGCCAGGAAGGCCACCTCGTCGGGGCGAGCCATGTCGCAGCGGTAACCCTCGCACCATTGGGGCGCTTCGACCAGCCCGCCGCTCAGTTCGTCGGCCGCCCGGTCGGATGAACGGTAGGTGAAGGCAACGTCATAGCCTGCCCTGGCGAGGCCCTGCACGATGCCACGGCCGATGCCGCGGGTGCCCCCGGTGACGAGTACCCAGGGTCTATGTTGTTCAGGCATGTCGATTCGATCCTCGCTGCTTGGTCCGGTCCGGAATTCCGGCAGATGTCATGGGGTGTTTCCTGGGGCGGCGGGAGGCAATGCCTCCCGCCGTGGATGCCGCCGGTGCGCGCTCAGACGAAGGCGATGTTCCCGGGGCTGGTCTCGGAATACTCGGCGCGGGTCTGTCCGGAGGCCAGGCTCAGATAGCGCATGTGAATATTCAGGACGTCGGTTTCGGTATACGGATTGTCGTTGCCGAAAAGGTCGTCGAGCACCCGATGCTTGTGGTGGGAAATGCGCTGAATGGCGCTCAGCTTGCTGCCGTGGGCCGGGATGAACAGGGGCAGCATCTTGTTCAGGCCCTCGAAATAGGTCTCGTGCACCATGGCGTTGTGGTGGGTGAGGCCGCGTTCGAGAGATTCCAGGGCGCGCACCTTGTGGGCGGGATCGGCATTGATCAGATCGCGGATCAGTGCCGACCAGGCGGCGATGTGCCGGGCTTCGTCGTTGCGGATATTGGCGAGGGCGGCCTTGAGTTCCGGATGATGGACCGTGGCGACGACATCCCGGTAGAGCTCGGTATTGATCACCTCGGCGAACAGGTGGGCGAGCGCATAACTGTAGAGATTCCAGTAGCGGCGCTTCTCGTAGCACCAGACATAGCGTGCGCCGAAGTCGCGGACCGAGGCCTGGGCGATGTAATCGGTGCGGCCGGTGGTCACGTAATCGTAAAGGAGGCCAAGGGTGAGGCCGTGCCGCATTTCCTCGTAGACAATGATGTTGACGTAGGAGAGGAGCGGCGACCAGTCGTAGAGCAGTTCCCTGGGGTAGCCCGCGTCCCGTTCCTGGAACAGCAGGTCGTAGAATTGGACTGCCGAGGCCTGGCCGGAATATTCGCCGTCCCGCAGGCAGTCGAGTAGCTTGATGAGATCCCGGTCGTGTTCGTCCAGCTCCGCCAGCCAGGGGAAGTCGTACCGGTTGGCGTTCCAGCGTTGTTCGTCGGAAATGTTTCCGAATTTCGCAATCGTTTCCAAGCCGCTCATGCTGATGCTCCTGTTATTTCGATGATGAAATGGCCGTCTGCTTGCCGCTTAGTGCGGCAGACGGGAGCCGATGTAGCCGGCGAAGTCCCCGAGCGTCGAAATCTTTCCCGACGAGAAGTCGTCGTAGTCGATCTGGACCCCGTACTTCTTGGTGATCTCCATCTGGATCGACACGTAGTCGAGACTGTCCAGGCCGATCGTCTTGAGCTCTCGCTCCGCGGTCAGCGTGTCGATGTCCACGTCATTGAGGACGATGATTTTCGATTTGAGGAATTCCAGGATTTCCATTTTTCCGACTCTCCTATTGAAAAGAACACTAAGCTCTGCGCCTCGCCATCACGCCCATTTCGGCCACCAGTTCCAGCTTCCCGTCGATCCAGACCGGAAGGTCGACCAGCGCGAAGACGGCGTCCTTGGTCACCACCCGGCCCTTTTTCTGGGCGTCGTAGGCGATTTCCCGCGGCGTCTCGGCAAGGGGGCGCCGCATCAGCGACGGCGTCGCCGTCACCATGTGGGTGGTCTGCATCACAATCAATTCCCGGGAGATGTCCTGGGAGCGGCTGTCGATGCCGTAGTGCTCGAACAGCTCCTCCTGGAACATCGTCCGCGCGTGCCGGGTCATGTATTCCGAGAAGATCAGGGCGTCGAGGAAGATCCATAGCGCTTCGATGCCCGGATAGCCCGCGCGGAACTCGTCGAGCTTTTCGCCCAGGTTTGCGGGGCTGACCTCGAAACGCGGTCCTTGTGCGTAAATCGACGTATCGAAGTCCACCGGCGAGCAGATGCCGGAAATGCTCTTTTCCGGGCTGCCGTTTTCCGCCAGCCCGAAGCGAAGGATGCCGCCGGCGGGGCGTTGGACCAGGGACGCGGCGTAACTGTGCTTGATCGGCAGGGCGCGTTTGAGTTGGGCCTGCCACTGGATCCAGCCGCTTGTCTCCCAGATCGTCCGCGCAGCGAAGTCCTTGAGGGGCAGCAAGGCCAGCATGCCATGGGCGATGACGCCGTCCAGGCCGAACTCCTTGACGGCCACTTCTTCGTCGAAATGGATGGGGTTGTAGTCGCCGGAAAAATGCGCCCACTTTTCCAGGTCCTTGGGGGCGAACTGCAATTCCATCAATTGCACCTCGTGAAGACCAGGGCGCTGTTGGCGCCGCCGAAGCCGTAATTGACGTTCAGGGCGACATCGACCTCCTGGTCCTGGCGATGGACGTTGGGGACATAGTCCAGGTCGCAGGCGGGGTCGGGGTTGTGCAGATGGATGGTGGCCGGGACCAGGCCGGTCTGCATCGTCTTGATGCAGAAGATCGATTCCAGGGCTCCGGTTGCGGCGATCAGGTGCCCGGTGTAGGACTTGGTGCTCGATGTCGGAATGTCGTAGGCGCGCTGGCCGAAGGCCAGCTTCAGGCACTCGGTCTCGTTGAGGTCGTTGAGCGGCGTCGAGGTGCCATGGGCGTTGATGTAGTCGATGTCGCCGGCGTCGATGCCGGCGCTTTCGCAGGCGAAACGGATCGAGCGCGTGCGCGCCAGGAGATCCTCGGCCGGCGACGTGATGTCGTAGGCGTCGGAATAGCTGCCGTAGCCGGAAATTTCGGCGAGGATGTTGGCGCCGCGCGCCTTGGCGCTCTCATAATCCTCAAGGCAGAGCACCGCCGCGCCTTCCGACATGACGAAGCCGCTGCGGTCCATGCTGAACGGGCAGCATGCCTTTTCGACCGTGTCCTGTTCCTTGGAGAGGGCGCGGAGGACGTCCACAGTCCACACGTTGAACAGGGTCTTGATGCTCTCCCCGCCGCCGGCCAGCATCATTTTCGCCCGCCCCGAGCGGATGACCTCGTAGGCGTCCCCCACGGCGATACTTCCGGTTGCGCAGGCGGCGATCGGGGTGTTCTGGTAGCCCCGCAGGTTCCAGTGCATGGACAGTGCCGCGGTGGCGACGCTGGGCATCGCCATGAGGTTGGAAAAAGGCGAGGCCCAGCCGCTGTCGCGATAGAGATCGCTCATTTCGGTCTGCAGGTCCTGGCCGGCCCAGCCGGTGCCGAAAATCACGCCGCGCTCGAACGGGTCGTAGAAGTCGTCCAGGTTGGCCTCTTCGCCGAAGGCGGTGGCGATCGCTTCGTCGGCGGCAACCATGCCGTACCTGCCGAAGTCGGGGAGGAATTTCAGGATGGCCTTGGAAATCTTCTTGGTCGACGGCGGGTTCTTGATCTGGCCGAAGTACTTGGCGACGATTTTCGGATCGGCATAGCTCTCGCGCTGATAGCCGACCTGGTAGCGGGAAATGGCATCCCAGATTTCATCGACGTTGTTGCCAAGGGCGCATACGGCGCCATAGCCGGTGATCACCACGCGGCGATTGGTAGTGCGGGCCACTAAACCCTCCTTTTGTGTCAAGGAACTGCTGTCCAGGCTGTGTTTTCCGTCCGGGAGGCCCCGGAAATTCATTTGGAATCGATCGCGGATTAAAGCGGATCGGCCTGGGGCAGGTAACTGTCAACTTTTCCAGGGGAGGGCATTGCTGCGTTGCCGTTCGCGTGTGCGGATCGCTGCACCGCGCAGCCGGTCAGGGGCAATCCGCTTTAGTTCTCGATGCGGACCTTGCCCGGGCGTGGGCAGTCGGCCTTGCCCACGGCCAGCCGGCTGCCGGCCCGGAACAGGCGATTGCCGGCGCGCACCAGGACGCTGTCCTCCCCTTGCCGCTCCAGGACATAGCCGTTGTCGGCGGCAAGGCCCCGGCAGGGAGCTTCGATGACCAGGGAAGCCGGCAGGTCGCTGTCCATTTCGCCCCCATTGCTGAGGACGACTGTGTGCTCCCGGCCGTCGCCTTCCAATGCCGCCGACAGCCTGACCGGCAGTCCCCGGCCCATGACGACGGCACGCCAGGTGCCCGCCGTCCACGCCCGGGCATCCCCCGCGACGGGCAAACGGAACCAGACGACGCCGGACAGCCCCGGCGGCGGCCGTTTCTCCAACCGGCGCAGGAAGGCGGCGACGGTGGCAGGAGGAGCGAACACCTCCTTGCCGATGCCCTGGGTGGGGGCGACGGGCGCTTCGCTTTCCACCGCTTCGATGCGGCCCGATTCGCCGGTGACGATCCGGGATCCGTAGTCGGGCAGGGCGACCCGGAAGGGCTTCTTCGCCCGCCGGGCCAGGGCGGTGGTCCAGGCCCAGGCGCTGGCCGGGTGGAATAGGCTGCCGGCCGGATTGTGGAGGGAATGGAGCTGGAGCACCGCCTCGTCGCTGGCGGCAAGCAGCTCATCCAGGTCGGGGCTGTCCAGCCAGTCGGGCAGGAGAGTTACCGAGAGGCGGCAGCCCGGCGCCAGGGCCGGACGCAGATCCGACAGGAAACGGGCGTAGTCGGCCAGCCGGCCGCTGCTGCTGTCGTGGTCGATCTCCAGGCCGGCGACGGTGGCCGGGGAGTCCTGCCAGGCCTGCTCCAGGGCGGCGATGCGGCTGATTAGGGCCGGGCGATCCAGGCTGGTCAGGGGCGCCTCGATGCGGATAACGGGAATGGCCGGTCGGCCGCTGGCGGCGACGGCAGCCAGGTCCACCGGGACGGGGCGGAAGCGGCCCCGGGCATCCACTTCGGCGGCAAGGATGCGCCAATGGCCGACCAGGTCGGCGGAATCCCTGAGGGCTTCGGCCACCGGCGCGGCCCACCGCCGTTGCCAGACGTAGGCGTCATGATCCAGGGATTGGGGCGGCCTGGGTGAGCAGGCGCACAGCGCCAGGACGACCGCGAAGCCGCCCAGCAGGCGGTACAACGTCACGGGTAGACGAAGGATTTCACCAGGGTCAATTCGCCCGGCCGGCGCAGGGGCACCCGGAAGACCTGCCGCTTCTCGTCCGGCGTGCCTTCGTGGGTGACGATGGCCACCTGGGCGACGGTGATCTCCCGGCTGCTCTCGTCGCCGTAGCCGCTCCAGCCGCCGTAGTAATTCACATAAATCTGCCAGTTGCCCTTGGGGGGCGAGGGGATGGCGTAGATTTCCGGCCCGTAGCCGCCGGTGACGTCCACATCCAGGGCGCCGCCGTTGCTCCCCACCCGCTTGCCGAAGAAGACGTGCTCCCCGTCCGGCGAGACCACGTGGAGGTCCAGGTCGGTCATGTCGGTGTCCCAGGACAGCACGACCCGCAGCCCCACCCGCTGGCGGCCCTCGTTGGCGTCGTAGAAATTGACCCGGCGGACGTGCTTGCGGTCGGCGCTCTTGATCTCGACGTTGTTTGATCCCGGCGGGAAGGAATAGGGCCGGGCGAAGCTGCCGTCCGGGCCGGTGCTGATGGGCATGGGGATGCCATTGACCACCAGCAGATGGGGCTCCCGGTTCTTTTGGCCGCTCGCCTGGGCAATGCGGCCCCGGATGGCGGCCCCCAGGCTGCGGCCGTCCTCGTCGTAGCGGGCGGCACCGGCATTGACCCGGCTGGCCGGGTAATTGACGTCCTGCATGTGCTGGGGCGGCTCGCCGCCGGAATGTTTCCATCCTCCCAGGGGGGCTTCGATGGAAACCTGGGCCTGGGCGGCGCCAGCGACCAGGGCGAGGAAGGGCAGGAGACGTCTCATTTCTTCTCTCCGTAGCGCAGGGCGCGGACGAAAGTGAGGTCGCCGATGCGGCGCAGGGGCACCACGATGGTCTCCTGGCGCTCGTCCGGGGTGTTCTCGTCGGTGACGATGGTGATCCGGGTGGTGATGAGGGGCTTCTCGTGGGCATCCGGGTCGAAGTTGTAGCCGGCGGCGTTGAAGTTGCCCCAGTAATTCACGTAGATCAGGTAGGTGCCCGGCAGGGGCGTGGCGGTGGAGAAGATTTCCGGGCCGCCGCCGTCCACACTGTCCACGTCCAGCCCGCCGCCTCGCTTGAGGAGGGGATTGGCGAAGAAGGCATGCTCGCCGTCGGGGGTGAGGATGTGGAGATCCACCTCGGCGGAGGCGTCGTCCCAGCCGAGGACGATGCGCATCTTCGCCCGGGTCTTGCCGGCGTGGTTCTCGTAGAACTGGATGCGGCGGCGGGCGCCGCCCGGGGCGACAATTTCCACGTTGTTGCTGCCGGGCCCGAAGGCCCAGGGCTTCACGAAGCGCCCCTGCTCGTCGGTGTAGAGGGGCATGTCGATGCCATTGACGATGAAGCGGCCGGGCCGGTTCTTGCCAGCCTGGCGCAGTTCCCCTTCGATCAGGGTGCGGTTGCGCTGACCACCCCGGTCCACCGGCGGCTTGGGGTAGGCGGCCTTGAACTCCGCCTCGTTGTCTTCGGTGATGGTGCCGTTGCGCCAGCCGCCCCGGGGGCCGGAAACCTGGATGTCGCCCAGGGCGGCGGCCTGGCCGGCGGCGATGAGGAAAAGAAGGGGGAGAAGACGGAGCAGGGTCATGGCGTGCCTAACAGGGCGCGGGCGGTGCGTTCGACGAAATCCTCGTCCCGGCCGCGGGGGTGGTTGGCGAGGGCGAAGTGGAGGTATTCGTGGGCCAGGGTCAGGCG
>JBLNBI010000317.1:0-5574 GCA_050259815.1 Actinomycetota bacterium
CCATTCATTCTTCTTTACCACCTGCATGTTCTATGCGTGCTATTGCCACCCCGCGCGGGGGGGGGTGGGGGCGCCCGCCCGGGCGGCCGGGGTGGAGACCATCGTGGTACCGGCCGTGGCGGCCGCCAATTTCCCGGCCGTGCAGGACTGTTGCCGGCTCCACGCGGGCTGCCTGCCGGCCTATGGCATCCATCCCATGTACGTAATGGACGCCCGGGAAGAGGACATCGGCCTCCTGCGGGATTGGCTAACCCGGGAGAAGCCGGTGGCGGTGGGGGAGATCGGCCTGGATTTCTTCGTCACCGACGTCGATCCGGTGCACCAGGAGTGGTTCTTCGCCGAACAGCTCAAGCTGGCCCGGGATTTCGGGCTGCCGGTGCTGCTCCATGTGCGGCGGGCGGTGGATCACATCCTCAAGCACCTGCGGCGCATCGAGGTGCCGGGGGGCATCGCCCATGCCTTCAACGGCAGCCGCCAGCAGGCGGACGAGTTCATCGCCCGGGGCTTCAAGCTGGGGTTCGGCGGCACGGTCACTTTCGAGGGTTCCCGCCGCATCCGGCAGCTGGCCGCGACCCTGCCTTTGGAAGCCATCGTCCTGGAAACCGATGCCCCGGACATCCCGCCCGCCTGGCTGAACCGGGGCCGAAATACCCCGGCCGAGCTGCCCCGCATCGGGGCCGAGGTGGCGGCCCTGCGGGGCATGCCGGTCCCCGAGCTGGCCGGGGCGACCAGCCTTAATGCCCGGCGGGTTCTGGGGTTGCCGTCAGGGACTTGATCAGGGCGGGGACCGCTTCCGGCGGCTGGGGCTGGGCGAAGAGGAAACCCTGGAGATGGTTGCAGCCCAGGTTGGTGAGTTCCAGCTGCTGCTGGCCGATCTCGACCCCCTCCGCCACCGTCTCCATCTTCATGCTCTGGGCCAGCAGGATGATGGCCCGCACCAGGTGGAAGGCCTCCGACTGGCCGTCCAGGTTGCGCACGAAGCTGCGGTCGATCTTGATCACATCCACCGGGAACTGGGCCAGGTAGTTGAGGGAGGAATAGCCGGTCCCGAAGTCGTCGATGGCGATCCGCACGCCCCGGTTGCGCAGCTCGGTGAAGATGCTGCAGGCCAGTTCCGGATTGTCGGAAAGCATGGTCTCGGTGAGTTCCAGCTCCAGCTGTTCCGGCCGGACGCCGGTGCGCTCCAGGACGTCCATCACCATGTTCACGAATCCCGCCGCCCGCAGCTGGCGGGCCGACACATTGACGGCGACCCGGGGGATGGGCACCCCTTCGGCCTGCCAGGCGGCCAGTTGCCGGCAGGCGGCTTCCAGGGACCAGGCGCCGATCTCCTCGATCATGCCGGTCTGCTCGGCCAGGGGGATGAAGCGGTCCGGAGGCAGCAGCCCCCGCTCGGGATGCTGCCAGCGCATCAGGGCCTCGGCGCCGCTGATGCCATTGCCGCTGGCGTCCATCTGGATCTGGTAGTGGAGCACCAGTTCCTGGCGGGGCAGGGCGTGGCGCAGGGCGGTCTCCAGCTCCAGGCGGTCGCCGGCGGTGGCGGCCTCGTGGGCGGGATCGAAGACGTGCCAGGTGTTGCGGCCGGCGCTCTTGGCCACGTAGAGGGCGACGTCGGCGTTCTTGATGAGCTGGTCGCTGTTGCCGCCGTGCTCCGGGAAGACGGCGATGCCGATACTGGTGGTGACGAAGACCTCCTGGACCCCCAGGTCGATTTCCGGCGCCAGGGCTTCCACCAGCTTGCGGGCGATGTGGCCGGCGTCCAGGCTGCTGCGGATTTCCGGCATGAGCAGGGCGAATTCGTCGCCCCCCAGGCGGGCCAGGGTGTCGCAGTCCCGGACGGCGAGGGACAGGCGCTGGCCGACTTCCTTCAGCAGCCGGTCGCCGGCCTGGTGGCCGAGGGTGTCGTTGATGGTCTTGAAACGGTCCAGGTCCATCATCAGTACCGCCAGGGGGCGGCCGTTGCGCTGGGCCTGGCGCAGGGCGGTGTCGAGGCGGTCCCGGAAGAGCAGGCGGTTGGCCAGGCCGGTCAGGGAATCGTGGTAGGCCAGGTGGTAGATATAGGCCTCGGTCTCCTTGCGGTCGCTGATGTCGGAGAAGAGGCCGATGTACTGGGCGATGTCGTCCTGGGCGTCCCGCACGGCGGAGATGGACAGCCACTCGGTGTAGGTCTCGCCGTTTTTCCTGCGGTTGATGATTTCGCCCTGCCACTGGCCGCTCTGGCGCAGGGTATGCCACATGTTGCCGAAGAAGGCGGGGTCGTGCTGGCCGGAGGACAGCACCTCGCCCGGCTTGCGGCCCTGGGCTTCGTTCTCGCTGTAGCCGGTGATCTTGGTGAAGGCCGGATTGACCGACTGGATGCGGCCCTGGCGGTCGGTAATGACCATGGCTTCGGCCAGGTCGTCGAACACCCGGGCGGCCAGGCGCAACCTGGCGCCGGACTGGCGCAGCCGGATGAGGGCCAGGGTGATCGAGGCCACCAGGGCCAGGGCGAAGGCGGCCATGATCTTGCGGTAGCGGTTGGCGGTGGCCACCGCCTGGCGGTGCTGGGTGGTATAGGCGCCGTAGGCTGCGTTAACGGCGGCAGTGACGGGGGATTCCAGCACCTGTCGGGAAACCTGCTGGGCGCCGCGGTACTGCTCCAGTATCAGGCTGCCGTGGGTGACCAGGAGCTGGCCCTCCAGCCGGTTGGCTTCGGGCCACTGCTGGATTTCGTGGCTGAGCTCGTAGACATTGCTGACGATGGCCGGCACGTCCTCCGCCGCACCCTGCATCAGGAAGGCCAGCACCCGCCGGGAAACCCGGTTGAGCTGGGCGCTGCCCTGGCGGCTTTCCAGGGCCTCGGCCAGGTTGATGAAATGGAACTGGGAAGTGCTCAGGATAGAGTTGAGCTGCTTGAAGCGCTCCATGCCGGCCTGCTTTTCCTGCCAGGCGCTGCGGGCCGGCGCCAGGGATTCCGTCAGGCCGACGGCGGCGAAGTCGGACTGGAGCTGGTCGAGGAGTTCCTCGCCCCGGCGGCTGGCATCCACCAGGCCGTCGTAGTCCTGCTTGTGGCGGTGGCGGAGCTTGAGGATTTCCAGGTTGGCGGCGATATCCACCGCCACCAGTTCGTTCACCGCCAGTTCCACCCGGTGCAAGCCTTGTTCGTCCACCGTGCTGGAGCGGTACAGGATGGCCAGGATGACCAGGGCGATGGCGGTCATCAGCCACATCCGGGGCGCGGTCAGCTGGTTGAGCAGGGTCTGCTTCACTGGCCGGCCTCGCTATTGAGGCTCTTCAGGAAGGCGACGATCAGGTCGATGTCCCGCTGGGGCAGGTTGACGCCCAGCTGGTAGCGGCCCATGACGGCCACCGCGTCCCCCAAGGTCTGGGCGGAACCGTCGTGGAAATAGGGGGCGGTGAGGGCCACGTTGCGCAGGCTGGGCACCTTGAAGAGGTGGAGATCCTCCTCCTTGCCGGTGACGTTGTAACGCCCCTGGTCGGCATGGGTGACGTGTTCCTTGGTGTCGAAATAGCGGGACATGATGCCGAAGCGCTGGTACAGGTTGCCGCCCACGTTCACGCCCTGGTGGCAGCCGACGCAGCCGTGCTTCTTGAAGAGCTGGTAGCCGTGCTGCTCGTCGGCGGTGATGGCGTTGCGCTCCCCCCGCAGCCAGCGGTCGAAGCGGGAGGGACGGGGCAGGCTGCGCTCGAATTCGGCGATGGCGGCGGTGACGTTGGCGGGGGTGACGCCGTCCCGGTAGAGGGTCATGAAGGCCTTGCGGATGGCCGGATCGGCTTCCAGGCGCTCGATAACCTCCGGCCACTTGGCGGCCATTTCCTTGGGATTGACGATGGGGCCGCCGGCCTGCTCTTCCAGGCTTCCCGCCCGGCCATCCCAGAACTGGCGGAAATTGTAGGCGGCGGTCAGGATGCCGGGGGCGTTGATGTCTCCTTCGGCACCGCCCACACCGATGGAAAACCGGCGGCCGTCGGCGCCGCCCCGTTCCAGGTCGTGGCAGGAGGCGCAGGAAATGGTGCTGTCGGCGGAAAGGCGCGGGTCATGGAAGAGCTTGCGGCCCAAGGCAACCTTGTCGGCATTGAGGGCCGGCGTTTCCGGCAGGGGCCGGATCGGTTCGTCGCCCCGGCCGATGGGGTCCAGGTCGGCGCCGCCGACGCGATAGTGGCTGGCCTGCACCGGAGCTGGCGCCGGCTCCCCGTCGGACCACAGGAAGCCGAACGCTGCGGAAGCGACGGCGGCAGCGGCCAGAACCGACAACAGGGTTCGCCGGTTCTTCATGGTTGCTGCATTTCCCGGGTGATCGAGCGGAACGGCATTTCAGGGTTTCGTATGGGCTGTTCGATATATAACAAATGGACTATCCCAAGCCGATCGATCCTGGTCAAGGGTTGTCATAAGACTCCCTGACGATTGAACAGCCAGCCCGGCGCCATTTTAGCAAAGACCGATGGTTCTACGGACTAAGCCGTATGCGCAGAGCCCTCCGGAGAAAAATACGGTGTAACCCTAATGGCAAGCCTTTAGACTGCTCGCATAAGCTTCGTCGTTGCCCAATCGGAAAGGAAGCGCGCCATGTGGAAAGACTTGTCCATCGGCAAGAAACTTGCGGCCGGTTTCGGCATCGTCATCCTGCTTGCCCTGGTGCTGGGCGGGCTCGCCTGGTCGAGGATGGGAAGCCTGGGCGGGCAATGGAAGGATTTCGAAGCCGTCACCCTCAAGAAGCGGGATGCCGTCACCGACGGCATGTTCGCCCTCCAGGAAGGCATCCACCACTTCAAGAACTACGTCCTGCGGGGCGGCGACTACCGGCAGAAGTTCGAGGCCGACATGGCGGCCATCCTCAAGGCCACCGACGCCTACCGGCAGGCCGGCCAGGTGGGCGCCGACGAGGACAAGTACCTGCGGCAGGTGGACGACGGAGCCCGCAATTACCTGGCCGCCATGGCCGAGGCGGCGCGGCTCAACGGCGAGGGCCGGTCGGCTGTCGACATCGACAAGTCCATCAAGGGGGCTGACAAGGTCCTGACCGATGGTTTCAAACAGCTCCTGGAAGTGAATGCCAGGAGCACCCGGGAAGCCTCGGAGGCTTTCTCAGCCATCATCCAGTCCACTGCCGTCGCCATCGGCGCCATTGCCCTGGCCATCCTGGTGGCCGGCCCCCTGCTCTCCTGGTTCGTCGCCCGGGGCATCGTAGTGCCCCTGCGGGAGGCGGTGGACGTGGCGGAGAGTCTTGCCCAGGGCAACCTGTCCGCCCGCACCCGCGCCAACTCCAGGGACGAGGTCGGCCTGCTGGCCGCCGCCATGGCCAGCATGGCGGAAACCCTTCACCGCACCATCGGCCATATCCACGCCACGGCCAACGAGCTGGCCAATTCCTCCGGGCAGATTTCCGCCACTGCCCAGTCCCTTTCCCAGGCGTCCTCCCAGCAGGCCGCCAGCATCGAGGAGACCACGGCCAGCGTCGAGCAGATGACCGCCAGCATCCTGCAGAACACCGACAGCGCCCGCAGCACCGATGCCATGGCGAGCCAGGCGGCCCAGGAGGCGGCCCGGGGCGGCGAGGCGGTGAAGAGCAC
>JBLNBI010000318.1:0-11069 GCA_050259815.1 Actinomycetota bacterium
ATCGACGCCGGCCGCTGGACGGAGTTGGTGACCGAATTGCTGGAACGGCACTACGACCCCCTCTACCAGCGTTCCCAGAACAGCAATTTCGCCAATTACCGCACTCCCCAAGTCTTCGCGGCCGACAGCCTGGACGACAGCGGCATCGCCCGGGTGGCCGAAGCCATGACGGCCGGCGCCGAACTGGCCCAGGCCTGACGGGCCTGCCGCCGGCGGGGTCGGGCACCCGGTCCTGTCGGTGAAATATGATCCATACATCGACGCGGCCAAGGGGACGGGGGTATCATTTCGGCCACTTCTTTCTGAGGAGTCTTCATGTCCCAAACCGTGATCGTGAAGGAAAACGGCCTCGGCCGTTACCAGCAGGACATTCTCGTCGGGGATCGGCATCGGCTGGTAGCCGACGAGCCGGTCAGCAACGGTGGAGAGGACGTCGGTCCCGCTCCTTTCGACTTTCTCCTCGCCGGCCTTGGCGCCTGCACGTCCAGGACGGTGCGCATGTACGCCGAACGCAAGGAATGGCCCCTGGAGCACATCAGCGTCCAGCTGCATTTCGACAAGGTGGAGGACGAAAACGGCCACAAGATCGACCACATCGAACGGGTCATCACCCTGGAAGGAGATCTTTCTCCGGAACAGCGGGCGCGCCTCCTGGAAATCGCCAACAAGTGCCCGACCCACAAGATTCTGCAGCAGCCGCTGCGGATCGACAGCCAACTCGCGGAGTAGTCCCGCCTACGTAATCCCCACATAGCACCTGCAAAACCTTTGTGCTATCGTGCAGTGCACAAAAAATGAGCCTACCCGAGAATAAACCATGCTTGAACAGCACTATCTGACCGCCCTGTTCGAACCGCGATCGGTTGCAGTCATCGGCGCTTCGGACCGCGAAAACTCCGTCGGCAACGTCATCTTCCGGAATATCCTCAACTCCGGCTACAAGGGGCGCCTCTACCCCATCAACCCGAAGCACGACACCATCCAGGGCCAGGAAGCCTACAAGTCCATCGAGGAAATCGGTGCCCGGGTAGAACTGGCCATCATCGCCACCCGCCCCCAGACGGTGCCCCATATCGTCGAGCAGTGCGGCCGCAGCGGCGTGCGCAACGTCATCGTCATCAGCGCCGGCTTCTCGGAATCAGGCCACATCGGCGCCGCCATCGAACGCAAGATGCTGGAAATCGCCCGCTCCTACAACGTGCGGGTGCTGGGCCCCAACTGTCTTGGCATCATCCGTCCGGACCTGGGCCTGAACGCCACCTTCGCCCGGGTCACCGCCAATCCGGGCAATCTCGCCCTGGTCGCCCAATCCGGCGCCATGTGCTCGGCGGTCCTGGACTGGGCCAAGTCCAACAACGTGGGCTTCTCCTCCGTCATCTCCCTGGGCAGCACCGCCGACGTGGATTTCGGCGAAATCCTCGATTACCTCATCTACGACAACCGCACCCACTACATCCTGATGTATGTGGAAGGCATCCGGAACGCCCGTCGCTTCATGAGCGCGCTCCGTTCCGCCGCCCGTATCAAGCCCATCATCCTCTTGAAGGCCGGCCGCCACGAAGCCGGCCTGGTGGCGACCCAGGCCCACTCCGGCATGGCCGGCGTGGCGGACGCGGTCTTCAACGCGGCGGTCCGCCGGGCCGGCGTGGTTCGGGTGGCCACCGTCGCCCACCTCTTCTACGCTGCCAAGGCCCTGGCCTCCAAGTTCCGGCCCCAGAGCAACCGCCTGGCCATCATCACCAACGGCGGCGGCCCCGGCGCCATGGCGGCCGACCGGGCCGGCGACCTGGGGATTCCCCTGCCGGCCCTCTCTACCGAAACCATGGCGGCGCTCAACAAGTGCATGCCCCCGGCCTGGTCCCACAACAACCCGGTGGATATCGTGGGCGACGCCAACCCGGACCGCTATCGGGACGCCATCCTGGCCGTTTCCCAGGATGAGGGCATCGACGCCATCCTGGTGATGCTCTCACCCCAGGCCATGACCCAGCCCATGGAAGTCGCCAAGGTGGTCCTGGAGGTAAGCGAGCAGACCTCCAAGGCAATCATTTGCTGCTGGATGGGCGAAGAGCAGGTGGTAGCGGCCCGCAAGCTGCTGACCGATGCCCGCATCCCGGCCTTCCGCATGCCCGAGACGGCCATCGACCTGTTCCACCATATTTCCACCTACTACAAGAACCAGAAGCTGCTGCTCCAGACCCCGGAACCCACCCGCCAGCAGGACCGCCCCGAAACGGAGGGCGCCAAGATGCTGATCGAGGCCTTGCTGGCGGAGCGCCGCAAGGTGCTGTCCGAGATGGAATCCAAGGCCATCCTCCGGGCCTTCAAGGTGCCGGTGGCCCAGACCATGGTGGCCCGCACCGCCACCGAGGCCCTGCTCCTCGCCGAGCAACTGGGCTTCCCCGTGGCCATGAAGGTCGATTCCCAGGACCTGCCCCACAAGACCGATGCCGGCGGCGTGCGCCTCAACATCACCAACGCCCCGGCGGTCAGGAACGCCTACCACGACATCATCGAGACGGTGCAGAAGCGCCATCCGACCGCTAAGATCAACGGCGTCTCCATCGAGCCCTTCCTGGCCCGTCCGAACGGCCGGGAGCTGATGGTCGGCGTCTTCCGGGACCCCATTTTCGGGCCGGTCATCAGCTTCGGCGCCGGCGGCGCCGACGTGGAAGTGTTCAGCGACCGCTCCGTGGCCATGCCGCCCCTGAACCGCTACCTGGCCCAGGACCTGATCCGCTCCACCCGGGCCTCCCGCTCCCTGGGCGTGTTCCGCAACATGCCGCCGGTGGCCATGGAAGCCCTGGAGGAAGTACTGCTCTCCATTTCCGAAATGGTCTGCGAGCTGCCGTGGATCGTGGAAATGGACCTGAACCCGCTGATCGTGGACGAACAAGGCGCCATCGCCGCCGATGCCCGCATCGTCATCGACCACACGGCCGCCACCAACGGGGACCGCTATGCCCACATGGCGATCTACCCCTATCCGACCCACCTGATCCAGGAATGGCAGATGAACGACGGCCAAGTCGTCACCATCCGCCCCATCCGGCCGGAGGATGCGGACATGGAACAGGACTTCGTCAAGCGCATGTCCGACGAGTCCCGGTACTACCGGTTCATGGACACCATCCGGGAACTCACCCAGACCATGCTGGTGCGCTTCACCCAGATCGACTACGACCGGGAAATGGCCCTGGTGGCCACCCTGCCCGACGAGGACGGCAACGACAAGCAGATCGGTGTCGCCCGCTACGTGGTCAATCCGGACGGCGAGTCGGTGGAATTCGCCCTCGCCGTCTCCGACGACCGGCAAAAGACGGGGGTCGGCAGGAAGCTCATGTCCGCCCTCATCGACTGCGCCCGGATGAAGGGCTACCGGGCCGTGGTGGGCGATGTGCTGGCCACCAACACCAAGATGTTCCGCCTGATGACCAGCCTGGGATTCACCATCCATCCCCACCCGGACGACACCGCGGTGAAACGGGTCGTGAAGCCCTTGACGGGCTGATGCAATGAAAAAGGCCGGTTTTCACCGGCCTTCTTTTTTGCGGAGAGGAAACAGGAAGTCTGTTACTCGCCGTAGAAATTCACATCGTAGGGATAGGGCTTCTGGGCCACCTTGGAAGCGGCGTTGCGCTGGGTGGTCTGCACGTCCTGTTTCTTGTCCCACCACAGGGCCCGACCGGCCTTCTGTTCTTCTGCCCACTCGGGATGCTTCTCCCGCTGCTCGTCAATCCACTTGGTGTGGTCGGACACGTAAGTGCTGTTCACAAATCCCATTTTTCCCGGCTTCCTAATGAAATCAACAGAATGGCCGGGATTCTAGCACGTCAGTGGAACACGATGGGCTGTGCGCTGTCGGCGCAATAGTCGTCCAGGAAGGCGTCGATGGTTTCCTCGTCCCGCTCTTCCTCGGGAATCTCCTCGATGGCGGCGCGGAAATGCATGGCGGACGGCCCTTGCAGGAAAAGGACCCGGTGGCCGGTCTTGTCCAGAAGCTCAAAACCTTCCTGAGCCGGGTAAGCCAACACCGAGTAGTGATCGCTGTTATAGACGACGTTCATGACAGACTCCTCATCACGACTTCTATGACCTTAACTACGGCCATGGAGAGGTATTTTCAAGGGCAACCCTGTGAAATATTCCTCGGTTGGGCAGTACTGTGCGATTCCACGATAAACTCCTTACTTCAACTTTACAACCGGACCAGCCATGGCTTCCTGGGGCTGCCCTCACGAAATTGACGGAAAGTGCACACGCATCAACAACCTTCCCTGCGATCCGGGCATGAAGGGATGCGTACTTGCCGGCCGTTACGTCTTCGCCAATAGCGAAGACAAGAACAAGCGCCTGCGGGAGAAGCAGGCTCGGGATAACAACAAGGCTCCGGCTCCCGGCGACGAGTCTCCCGACAAGTCTTAGTAGCCGCCCGCATATTTCTTCTCCCCTGCCCGGACTGCGAAAGGCAGGCGGTTCTCGGGCGGCGCCAGGGTGCAGGTGGCGAAAGCGGTGAAGGCGCAGGGCGGATTGAAGGCCCGGTTGAAGTCCAGGACGATGCGCCCGTCCATTGCCGGCTTGGCCTTCAGGAAACGTCCGCCGCCATAGGTTTCCGGCCCGCTGGTGGCATCCCTGAAGATGAAAAATGCGCCGTCTTCCCCGGTTTCCAGGGGCAACAGGGCGTATTCCGCACCGGCCACGGTGAAGAGGGCCCGGGCCGGGACGCTGACAGTCTTCAGCTCGCCGGTGACGCTCTGAACTTCGAGGGACCAGGGTTCGTCCAGTTCCTCCCACGTGGCTTCGATACGCCACGCCGGATCGAAGGGATAGCACTCCACGCCGGCAAACGAGCGCTTGCTGCGCCAGGCCAGGTCCCGGACCCGTACTGCCGGACGGCCGTCCCGCTCGATGACGAAGAATGCCAGGTTGCCGGCGCGCACCCGGCTCGGCTGTCCGTTCCGGTCGGTGCGCAGCATGACTTCGCCGGATTGGCTCTCGCCTCCCTCCTCCACCACCGCTTCGCTACCGGCCGCCGGCTGCCAGAGAACGAAAGCCCCATCCCAGACCAGGTCGCCCAGATGCTCCGGCCCTTCCGGGAGCGCCACGGGGCAGCCCGTGCCGCTGCCAACCCCATTCCGGCCCGGCTCCAGCCAATGGAGGCCGACCAGGCCGAACCAACTGTCGGGCGCCGAAAGTTCGTCCAGCCGGCGCTGCCGCCAGCGCTGGTGCCCCGCTTCGGCTTCGCGGAAATCATTGGTGAGGGAGACGGCATTTTGTTCATTCATGGCAAAGAATCCTGATGATTAGAGGAGCGGTTTCGCCCGAAGCTCCTGACACCCTACCGCAAATACCGTACATTACGACGTAATTTTCCGGGCTCGACCGCGTCATTCCATGTACATCCCCAACGCCTTCAAGGAAGAGGACCTGAAAGTCTTGCAGGACCTCATGGCTCAATATCCTCTGGCCACTGTCGTCACCATCGGGCCTGATGGAATGGAAGCAAACCCCGTTCCCCTCCTCTACGATCCCGCCCCGCGGGAAGGAGCGCCCTACGGCGTTCTCCGGGGCCACCTGGCCCGGGCCAACCCCCAGTGGCAGCGCTTCCGTCCCGAGGCCGGCGTCCTCGCCGTCTTCCATGGACCCCAGTCCTATATAAGCCCGAACTGGTATCCCTCCAAGGTTGAACACGGCAAGGCCGTACCGACCTGGAACTATGCAGTGGCGGAGGCCAAAGGAAGCCTCACGGTTATCGAAGACCCTAGCCGCCTGCGTCGGATACTGGCCGAACTGACCGCCGTCCACGAAGCTGACCAGGCTCAGCCCTGGTCCCTGGACGACGCTCCGGAAGATTTCATCGCCAACCAGTTGAAGGCAGTGGTCGGGATAGAGATCGCCGTCACCAGCCTGGTGGGCAAGTGGAAAATGAGCCAGAACCGCCAGGAGGCCGACCGGCACGGCGTCGCAACCGCCCTGGCCGGCGGCGGCGAAACCGCCCGGACGGTTGCCTGCCTGGTCGCGCGCTCCCTCGATCCTCTCTCCCCTTGATACGCCATGATCCGATATCTCCTTTACCTCGTCGCCAATATCGCCATGGAGATCATTTCGGTCCCCATGGCCTTCGTCCTCCCCTTCTTTGCCCATAACGCCTGGCTGCCCAAGTGGCTGTGGTGGTTCCAGACTCCCGACAACAGCCTGAACGGCGATTCCGGCTGGCAGAACGAGCACTGGCAATGGCGCAAGAAGCTGCCCGACCTCTTCTGCATGTATGTGGGCTACATGGGCTGGCTGCTGCGCAACCGGGCCTACGGCTTCAAATGGACGGTGCTGGCCGCCACCGTGGTCCAGGATGCCCTGCACTACGAGGGCGACATCGACATCAAGAACCGGGACCATGCCAAGGCGGGCTGGTTCCGGGTATGGATGAACGAATACTGGCAATACAAGTGCATCCGGCAGATTTTCGGGCTGCAAAAGTGCGTCATGCTCAATTTCGGCTGGCAACTGGACAACTACGTCACCGACCCCGAGCTACACCTTACCCGCCCCAAAGCCCTCTTCATGTTCTCGCCGCGGATCACGGCCTTCCACCCCGACCCGGCTCAACCCCAAGCCGTTCAGGAAGCCGCCGGCGCCTAGCCAGCCCGAGGCCCAGCAAGCCGGCGCCGACCAGGGTCCAGGCCGATGGCTCCGGCACCGCCTGGGTGAGGACCCAGCGGTTCGCGCCACCCGGCCCGTCGGAATCCTGGAGGGTCTCGGCCGCCTGGATGGCGACCCGTGCGAATTGGGGCAAGAAGTAGCCGGGATCGTTCACGATGCTGAAGATATTGGTCGGGTCGTAGGGCGGGAACTCCGCGCCCGGGGCATCGGAGAAAATGAAATTGTTGAGCTCGAACTTCGTCGATATCCGGGCGGGTAGCGATCCATCATAGCTGTGGGTCGCCAGGTTCCAGCCGAAGGCGTAGAGGTTGGGATAAGCCTCGAAGCGGTATCCGTCGTATTGGGCGGAAATGTTGCCGATCTGATCCACGTAGTCGCCGTTGGCTTCCCCGGTGAAGGAGCCGCTGATGACCTTCCCGGACTCGAAGGTGTAGGAGAAATTCCATAGCGCCGCCTGGGCGGTCGCACAGGTCAGGGCTAGGGTCAGAAAGCTTAGGAATCTGAAAGGCCTGGGCATGATTGTCTCCCTGGGTTGGTGTCGGGCCGAATTGCCACGCCGGGCGACGGCAGCAAGGAGCAGACCACGAAGCCTAGGCCGTTGAAGAAACTACTATTTCCGGCGCGGCGCACAATGCAGCGGGCATTCATGTAAGTTTTACCGACACCCGGCAAAGAAAATGGCCACGGATTTCTCCGTGGCCATTCGCAAGCCTAAAGAGCTGTGGGTTCAGCCCTTGGCGAAGCGCATGATGCCGTTCTCGCAGCTCACCCGGATGGTGTCCTTGGCGGCGAAGCGGCCTTCCAGGATGGCCTTGGCCAGCGGATTCTCCAGCTGCTGCTGGATGGCCCGCTTCAGGGGCCGGGCGCCGAACACCGGGTCGAAGCCGGCCTTGGCCAGTTCGGCCAGGGCGGATTCGTCCACCTCGATAGCCATTTCGAGTTGGGCCAGGCGCTTCTCCAGGTAGCCGAGCTGGATCTTGGCAATGCCCTGGATGTGCTTCTCGTCCAGGGCGTGGAAGACCACCACCTCGTCGATGCGGTTGATGAATTCCGGCCGGAAGTAGGTCTTGACCTCGGCCATCACCGCCACCTTGATGACGCCGTAGTCGTCGCCGGCCATCTGCTGGATCATCTGGCTGCCCAGGTTGGAGGTCATGACCACCACTGTGTTCTTGAAATCCACGGTGCGGCCCTGGCCGTCGGTCATGCGGCCGTCGTCCAGCACCTGCAGCAGCACGTTGAAGACGTCCGGATGGGCCTTCTCCACCTCGTCCAGGAGGATGACGCTATAGGGTTTGCGGCGCACCGCCTCGGTCAGGTAGCCGCCCTCCTCGTAGCCCACGTAGCCCGGCGGCGCGCCGATGAGGCGGGCCACCGAGTGCTTCTCCATGAACTCGCTCATGTCGATGCGGATGAGGTGCTCCTCCGAGTCGAACAGGAACTCGGCCAGGGCCTTGCACAGCTCGGTCTTGCCCACGCCGGTGGGGCCCAGGAAGAGGAAGGAACCGTAGGGCTTGTTGGGGTCGGCGAGGCCCGCCCGGGAACGGCGGATGGCGTCCGCCACCAGGCGCACCGCCTCGTCCTGGCCCACCACCCGCTTGTGGAGGCGGTCTTCCATCTTGAGGAGCTTTTCCCGCTCGCCCTGCATCATCTTGGAGACCGGGATGCCGGTGGCCCGGGAAACCACCTCGGCGATCTCCTCGGCCCCCACCTGGGTGCGCAGCAGCTTCATCTTGGGAGCCCCGTCGCCGGACTTCTCGGCGGCCTTGAGCTGGGCCTCCAGCTGGGGCAGCTTGCCGTACTGGAGCTCGGCCAGCTTATCGTACTGGCCCTTGCGCTGCAGTTCGGCCATCTGGGCCTTGAGCTTGTCGATCTCCTCCTTGATGTGGGCGGAGCCATGGACCTGGGCCTTCTCGGCCTTCCAGATTTCCTCCAGGTCCGAATATTCCTTGGAGAGGCGGGCAATCTCTTCCTCGATGAGGGCGAGGCGCTTCTGGGACGCCTCGTCCTTCTCCTTCTTCACCGCCTCCCGCTCGATCTTGAGCTGGATGAGCCGGCGATCGAGCTTGTCCATGGATTCCGGCTTGGAATCGATCTCCATCTTGATGCGGGCGGCCGCCTCGTCGATCAGGTCGATGGCCTTGTCCGGCAGGAAGCGGTCGGTGATGTAGCGGTGGGAAAGCTCCGCCGCGGCGACGATGGCCGGGTCGGTGATATCCACGCCATGGTGCAGCTCGTAGCGCTCCTGCAGGCCGCGCAGGATGGCGATGGTGGATTCGACGCTGGGCTCGTCCACCAGCACTTTCTGGAAGCGGCGTTCCAGGGCAGCGTCCTTCTCGATGTACTTGCGGTATTCGTCGAGCGTCGTGGCGCCGATACAGTGCAGCTCGCCCCGGGCCAATGCCGGCTTCAGCATGTTGCCGGCGTCGATGGCGCCCTCGGCCTTGCCGGCGCCGACCATGGTATGGATCTCGTCGATGAAGACGATGATCTTGCCCTCTTCCTGGGCAATTTCCTTCAGGACCGCCTTCAGGCGCTCCTCGAACTCGCCCCGGTACTTGGCGCCGGCCAGCAGGCCGGCCATGTCCAGCACCAGCACCTTCTTGCCCTTCAGGGTTTCCGGCACCTCGTCATTGACGATGCGCTGAGCCAAGCCCTCGACGATGGCGGTCTTGCCCACACCGGGCTCGCCGATCAGCACCGGGTTGTTCTTGGTGCGGCGCTGGAGGATCTGAATGGCGCGGCGGATTTCGTCGTCCCGACCGATGACCGGATCGAGCTTGCCTTGCCGGGCCCGTTCGGTGAGGTCGATGCAGTATTTCTTGAGGGCCTCCCGCTGGCCTTCGGCCTCCTGGGAATCGACCCCCTGGCCGCCGCGCACGGCGTCGATGGCGGCCTCCAGGGACTTACGGGAAAGGCCCTGCTGCTTGGCGATGCGGCCGGTCTCGCCCTTGTCCTCGGACAGGGCCAGCAGGAACATTTCGCTGGCGATGAATTGGTCGCCCCGCTTCTGGGCTTCCTTGTCGGTGAGGTTGAGGAGATTGGTCAGGTCCCGGCCGACGCTCACGTCGCCGCCATGGCCTTCCACCTTGGGCAGGCGCTTCAGGGCCTGCTCCAGGTCGTTCTTCAGGCCGGGGACATTGACGCCGGCCCGGGCCAGCAGGGAGGCCGTGCCGCCATCTTCCTGGTTGAGGAGAGCCAGCAGCAGGTGCTGCGGCTCGATGAACTGCTGATCGTTGCCGATGGCCAGGCTCTGGGCGTCGGCCAGGGCCTGCTGGAACTTGGTGGTGAATTTGTCGAGTCGCATGAAAGTCCCCGCAGAATGTCTTCGATGCTCCCTAACATGAGGTTGCAATCCCGGATTTCAACTCTAGATTCAGCAAAAGTATTTGCTAATATGAAATCGAAGGCAGTTGTTGCGGAAGGCGCGAGCTAACTGGGGCAAATTTCACAAATACTGTCCATTGCCTATACCGGCTACAGGATTCCCTTAATATAATCGCCCCGCTGGAGACGCGGGCCACATAACGATAAAGAGCCTGATAGCCTTAACAGGGGGAATAGTATGAACAGCCAAAACTTTGGCCTGCGGGCCAAGCTGGTCGCCATGACCATCGCCACCGTCATCGCACTCGGGACCTTGCTGACGGTGCTCCTTTTCAATGAACGCTCCCAGCTGATGAGCGACCGCCAGGACAAGGTACGCAACCTTGTTGAAGTTGCCTACAGCAGCCTGGTCTTTTACGAGAAGCAGGCCCGGGACGGCAAGATGTCCGTCGAGGACGCCAAGAAAGCCGCCCTCGGCGTCGTCAAGGAAGCCCGCTACGACAAGAACGAATACTTCTGGATCAACGGGCTGGACGACGTGATGATCATGCATCCCATCAAGCCCGACATGGATGGGAAGAAGCTCGACCAACTCAAGGACAAGAACGGCAAACTGCTGTTCGTGGAATTCAACACCACGGTCAAGGCCAAGGGCGCCGGCTTTGTGGATTACGTCTGGCCCAAGCCCGGCAGCGAGGCGCCGATACCGAAAATTTCCTACGTCAAGGGTTTCGAGCCCTGGGGCTGGGTCATCGGCTCCGGCATCTACGTGGATGACGTGGATGCCAAGTTCCGGGAAAACGTCCTGCACTTCTTGATTTGGGGCATCCTGATCGGCGGCTTCATCGCCGGCTCCCTCGCCCTCGTTTCCCGCAACATCATCCGTACCCTGGGTGGCGAGCCCGCCGACGCCGCCGCCATCACCCGCCGCATCGCCTCCGGCGACCTGACCACCGAGGTCAAGTGCCGCCCTGGCGATACGGAGAGCCTGCTGGCCAGCATCAGGACCATGCAGGAAACCCTGCGCTCCATGATCGGCACCATCACCCAGAATGCCCACGAAATCGCCGGCTCCGCCACCC
>JBLNBI010000319.1:0-11764 GCA_050259815.1 Actinomycetota bacterium
GAGATGCTCCTCGGTCAGCTGCGGCGCGACGTTCTTCAATTTCGCAACGAGACGCTTCAATCCGCCAGCATCCTTTTGACGCGACACCAGCACCGCGTCTTGGGAGCCGCCAGGGCCGCCAGCTGGCGGGCCGTGGCAGTGAGGTAGACATGGGCGCCGATATCCTTGGCCAGGGCGTAGGCCTGTTCCGCGTCATCGGTTGCCGGGCCGGCCAGGCCGAGGGCCAGGCGGTCGGCGCTGCGGGTGTTGAGCGCCCACCACAGGCCGATCTTGTTGGGATAGCGCTCGTAGATGGCGATCACCTCGTCGAGGATACGGAGCGCTTCCTCCCGGCGGCCCTGGGCTCGCACGATTTCCGCCAGGCTGAACAGGGAATGGGCGACGCTGAAGGGATTCGCCGCGGTCCGGAATAGGTGGATCGCCTCCCGGGCGCTGGTTTCCGCTTCGCCATGCCGGCCCATCCGTGCCTCGACCCCCGATTTGCCGAGCAGGGCATAGGCTTCCTGATGCTTCGAGCCGGCCAGGCGGGCTTGCTCCACCATGCGGACGTAGTAGGCGTGGGCCTCGGCATAGCGTCCGCTCTGGTCCATGGAAATGGCCATGCCGTTGAGGGCATGGGTCAGGAAGGTCGGGTCGCCGCTGCGCTGGGCAATATCCAGGGCCTGCATGGAGATGGTGACGGACGCCTCGATCTGGCCCCGGCGCCGGTACAGCATGGCGACCCGCAGCATGGCTTCGCCCAGGAGATCGGGGCGGTCCACGCCCTCCAGAAGGGTCAGGGCGGACATGGCGGCCGTGGCCATGGTATCGAGCCGTCCCTGGTTGATGGCGATGAGGGCCCAGTTGAGGTTGGCCTCCGCCTGGCCGACCTTGTCGCCGCCGCTGTGGGCGATCTTCTCGGCATCCTCGGTATGGATGGCGGCTTCTTCGGGGCGGGCCAGGTAGATCTCGAGGCGGGCAAGGAGGTTCAGGATACGGGCCCGGTCGGCGGGGGGCGCATCCACAGGCAGGAAGGAGTGGAGGCGGTGGGCGATCTCGTGGGCCTGGGGCGGGCTGTTCTCGGCCAGCCGGCGGGTGGCCGCGACTTCCCGCCGCCAGTCGTCGAGGGTGTCGTCGGCCTGGGCCCGGGGTGCCAGCGCTGCCAACAGCGAGAGGGTCGCCAGGCAGGCCGCGAAGGCTTGCCGGCAATCCGTCCCAAGCCGAGGGAGGCTGGCGCGGCCGTTCATAGCTTGAAAGCCACTGAACAGGCGATCTGGGTGTCGTTCATCCAGACGGACTCGGGACGGTTTTCCGTGCCGTAGTAGGAGCGGCGGACGGTGCGGGTGAGGTTGAGTCCCTCGAGGGATACCGAGACTTTTTCCGTGAGCCGGTAGGTCAGGGACGCATCCAGCCAGCCATAGGCCCGGGTATAGACCGGCAGGGTGCCGACGCCGGCGAAGCTGGCGGTGCGGCTGATGAAGCGGTCACGCCAATTCCAGGCAACCCGGGCCGACACCGGACCGCGCTCGTACATGCCCACCAGATTGGCGCTGTGCCGGGAAAGGTTCTGGAGCGGGATTTTGCGGCGCAGCACCGGGTCAAGGGTGGAGCTGTCCACATAGGTGTAGTTGGCCTGCATCCCCAGGCCCCGCAGCCAGCCGGGCAGGGAGTCGTAGAATTGCTGGTAGCCCGCTTCCAGTCCGAGGACGTCGGCGCTGTTGGCGTTGTAGGGGCGCCTCACCTGGTAGTCCTCGCCGTACCAGGTCTCGGTGCGGCTGGTGGTGAGGGTGAAGCCGTCCACCTGCTTGGCGAAGGCGGTGAGATGGACGGCGCCGGTCTCCGAGAAATAGCGCTCCAGGGCGATGTCCAGGTTGTCGGAACGGATAGGGTGCAGATTCGGGTTGCCGGCGCTGCCGGTGTTCAGCGCGGGGGTGACCGTGTTGCGGAGGAGGGAAACAGAAGGCGACAGCAGGTTGAAGTCCGGCCGGGTGACTGTCCTGGACAGGGCCGCCCGCAGCACCGTCCCGCTCCACGGCTCGTAGCGCAGGTTGGCGCTGGGCAGCAGGTCGTTGTAGGTGGTATCGACGGCGATGGGCGCGATGCCGCCGGTGGCGGGGACGGCCGCGTTGCCGCGGACCCGCTCCCGGGTCTGCACCAGGCGCAGCCCGGCATTGCCCTCCAGGGGCAGTTCGGCCCCCCGGAAATTGGCCTTGGCGTAACCCGAGGTGGTCTGTTCGTTGATGCTCCAGGTGCCAAGGGGGTCGCCCGTCGGCAGGGCGCTGGTGATGCCGAGCCTGGCCCGGTAGGAAGACCAGTCACGGGCGGCGCCTGGGTTGCCGGTGAGGAAGCTGCCGATGCTGGTGCTGCCCGGGAAGAAATTGGTGGCCGGGTTGGGCTGGAGGAGGCCGGGAAGGGCAGTTCCGGCGGGGCCAGGGACTGTCTTGTCGCCGTAGATCAGCCCGGCGCCGTTGCTGGCCCGCCGCTCGGCGAGGCGCAGGCCGGCGCTGACGGACTCCAGGCCGCTGGCGGAAAGCCAGTAATCGCCATCGATGCGGAATGCAGTGAGGTCGCCGTCGTAGGGCCGCACCCGATAGGCGAAGGAGGCGAACCTGGTGTTGGCCGGGTCGAGGAGGTTGACCCCGTCGATCCGGGTGCTGGGCACCTGGCCCGACAGGTCCTGGGTGAAGCGGGGAATGGTGGCGGAGAGGGTCGGCCCGGCGAAGAACAGGTTGTTGTGGCTTTCCGTCCGGCTGAGATCCGTCTTCAGGGTCAGGTTGCCTTCGCTCCACTTGCCGCCCAGCGCCAGCTGGCTGGTGCGGTCCACGGTGTCCCGGGCGAAGCCGAGCAGGGAAGCGGTGGGGTTGGTCCAGGTGATGCTCTGGACATCGTTGGTGCCCGGGAAGAGGCGAGCGCTGCCGGGGACGAAGGTGGCCGAGGCCGGAATGCTGATCTGGTAGGTGTCCTGGCGGGTCTTCAGCTCCGCGTAATTGGCTTCGGCATACAGCTCCACCCGGGGCGTCGGCCGCCATTGCAGGGTCAGGCCGCCGGCGGTCCGCTGCCGCAGGCCCTGGCTGGCGCTTTCGGTGGTGCCGTTGGGGGCGATGACCGTGGTGCCCGGGATGATGTCGGTGCGGGCGGTCGGGTTGCCGGCGCTCTTCTGGTCCTCGCGCCAGGCCCGCTCCTGGTAGGAGAAATTCATCAGGGCGCCGAATTCGCCGCCGCTCTCCTGGCGCCAGCGCTTGCTGGCCAGGAAGGAATACTGGCCCTTGCCCTGGCGGACCAGGTCGCCCTGGATGTAGCGGGCGGAACCGGCCACCTCCGTCTCCCGCAGGTCGAAGGGGCGGCGGGTGCGCAGGTCCACGGTGCCGCCGATGCCGCCTTCCAGCTGGTCCGCCGACGAGGTCTTGTAGACGTGGATGCCCGACAGCATCTCGGCCGGGAAGTCGGCGAGGTCCAGGAGGCGTCCGGTGCCGGCGGTGAACACTTCCCGGCCGTTGAGGGTGGTCTCGATCTGGCCCAGGCCCCGGATGGCGGCGACGGAGCTTTCGCCCCGGTCCCGGGCGATCTGGACGCCGGTGATCCTCTGCAGGGCATCGCCGACATTGAGGTCCGGCAGCTTCTGGATATCCTCTGCCGCCACCGCATCGACAATTTCAGCCCTTTCCCGCTTGGTCTGCAGGGCCGTGGCGAGGCTGGCGCGCTTTCCCGAGACGACGATGGGTTCGAGCGTGGCGGCCGGGTCGCCCTCGGCGGTGGCGCCCCCATTGGCCAAGGCGGCCGAGATTGCGGCGGCCCAGACGGCAGGGCGGCGGGGGGAGGTGCAAAGGCTGTGCTGGCGACTCGCCATGGCGTCCTTGATGAAGATCAAATCTAGCGAAAAAACAAAACCCTCTATTACATCAGATTAACTGTGAGTTATGGGTTTGGAATTATGCCGTAGGTAGTATTCCACGCTTTGATATGGCGGTGTTCTTTTCTCCTTTGCCCGATGATTTATGCGCCGCTCCCCGGGGGGGCGCATTAAAATGCCCCCTCCCTGAACTCCGCTTGTATCCTCGATGCCCGACTTCCCGACCCCGTGCTGCGCCGTTATCGGAGGGGGACCGGCCGGTTTGATGGCGGCCGAAGTGCTGAGCCTTGCCGGGGTACAGGTGGATGTCTACGACGCCATGCCGTCCCTCGGGCGCAAATTCCTGCTGGCCGGCATCGGCGGCCTGAACATCACCCACAGCGAGCCCTACGACCTCTTCTGCTCCCGCTACGGCGACCGCCGGCCCCGGTTGCAGGAAATGCTCGACGGCCTGACCCCGGAAGCCCTGCGCGACTGGGTCCATGGGCTGGGCATCGAAACCTTCGTCGGGACGTCCGGCCGGGTCTTTCCCAAGGAAATGAAGGCTGCGCCCCTGCTGCGGGCCTGGCTCCATCGCCTGCGCAGCGCCGGGGTGCGGCTGCATGTCCGCCATCGCTGGCTGGGCTGGGACGGGGACGGCGCCCTGCGGCTGGCCACGCCGGCCGGGGAGATTTCTGTCCGGCCGGAGGCGACGGTCCTCGCCCTGGGCGGTGCCAGCTGGCCCCAACTGGGGTCCGATGGCGCCTGGGTTCCCCGGCTGCAGGCCTGCGGCGTGGACATCGCGCCCCTGGAGAGCGCCAACTGCGGCTTCGAGGCGGCCTGGAGTCCCTATTTCCGGGATAAGTTCGCTGGGGCGCCCCTCAAGTCCGTGGCCCTCACCTTTACCGACCTCCATGGCCACACCGAGCGCCGGCAGGGGGAAATGGCGATCAGCCGGCACGGCGTGGAAGGGAGCCTGATCTACGCCTTCTCCCGGCGGCTGCGGGAAGCGCTGAACGCCCAGGGCCGGGCCACCTTCACCCTCGACCTGGCACCGGGGCGGGACGCAGGCCGGGTGCTGGCGGATGTCACCCACCCCCGCGGTTCCCGGTCGCTCTCCAGCCATCTCCAGAGCAGGCTGGGCATTGCCGGGGTGAAGACGGCGCTGCTCCACGAGGTTCTGGGCAAGGAGCGCTTCGCCGACCTACCCACCCTGGCGGCCACCATCAAGGCCCTGCCCATCACCGTCCATGCCACCCGGCCCATTGCGGAAGCGATCAGCACGGCCGGTGGCGTCACTTTCGACAGCGTGGACCGCAATCTGATGCTCAAGGCGCTGCCCGGCGTTTTCGTCGCCGGGGAGATGCTCGACTGGGAAGCGCCCACCGGGGGATATCTCCTGACCGCCTGTTTCGCCAGCGGCCAGGCCGCTGGCCGGGGCGTCCTGGACTGGCTCGCCGGCCGGCAGACCGCCGTCCTGCCCTGACGGCAACCCTCAGGCCGGCGCCGATTCCCGGGGGGGTATGTCGCGGCGGATTTGCCGCAGGGCCGCCAGGGCCTGCTGGAAATCGAAGCTGGACAGGTGCTTGTTCAGGACCCGGTAGCCTTCCTGCAGGGCGGATTGCAGCAGGGGAGCGGAGGCGGTGAACAGGGCCTGGGCGCCGATGTCGTCCTGGACCAGCAGGCGCTCCAGCTCCTCCAGGCAACGGCCGACAGCCTTCCAATCCACGGCGGCCGGGGGCGGCGCGTTATCGGGGCTGGCCGGCAGGCATTCCAGGATGGCTCGGGCAGCGGTATTCCAGGACGATTCCAGCTGGTCTACCAGGTGTCCGATCCGGGCGATGTCCTGCTGTTCGCGGATGGCCAGTTCCAGGGCGGCGGCGGCCGACTGGACGACCTTCACCCCCAGGGTGCCGGAAGCGCCCTTGAGGGAGTGGACCAGACGCTGGGCCACAGGGAGATCGCCGGCTGCCAGGGTTGCCCGCACCTGGGCCGCATCGTCGCCGTGGCTTTCGGCGTACTTGGCCAGCAGGCGCAGGTAGCTGGGCAGCCGGCCCCGGACGCTGGCCAGGCCGAAGTCCACATCCAGCCCGGGAATGGCCGCCAGGCGTTCCCTGACGTCGTCGCTTCCCGTATCCGGCGCCGCTGGGGGACTGGCCGGCTCGCCGGGGGCCTTGGGCAGCCAATTCAGCAGGGAGGCGTAGAGGGCCTCCGGATCCACGGGCTTGCCCACATGGTCGTTCATGCCGGCCTCCAGGCAGCGTTGCCGGTCCTCCCCCAGGACGTTGGCGGTCATGGCCAGGATAGGGGTGTTGCGGTGCTCCGGGAGGGTACGGATGCGCCGGGCGGCTTCCAGGCCGTCCATCACCGGCATCTGGACGTCCATGAGGATCAGGTCGTAGGGGCTTTGCCGGGCCATGTCGAGGGCCGCCTGGCCGTTTTCCGCCAGGTCCGCCTTGAGGCCGACGGCTTGCAGAAGGTCGATGGCGACTTCCTGGTTGATGGGATTGTCTTCGGCCAGCAGTATCCGGGCTCCCCGGTGGTGCCGCCGCAGGGGCTCCTCGGGGGAAGCGGCGGGCTGGGCCGGGCCGGCGTCGGCTGCCTCGGGCTGGCCCCGTTCGAGGCGGGCGGTGAACCAGAAGGTGCTGCCTTCCCCCGGCCGGCTGTCGGCGCCGATCTCGCCGCCCATGAGGGTGGCCAGGCGACGGCTGATGGCGAGCCCCAGGCCGGTGCCGCCGTAGCGGCGGGTGGTGGAGCTGTCCGCCTGCTCGAAGGCTTCGAACAGGCGTACCTGGGCCTCGGGGGCGATGCCGATGCCCGTGTCCCGCACTTCAAAACGGACCAAGACTTGGTCCTGCTCCTCGGAAACCAGCCGGGCCGCCAGGGCGATGCTGCCCCGGTCGGTGAACTTGACGGCGTTGCCCAGGAAATTGAGGAGGATCTGGCCCAGGCGCAGGGCGTCGCCCCGCAGGCAGGCGGGCAGGCGGGGATCGATCTCCCGGGTGAGCGCCAGGCCCTTGTATTCGATCTTGTCGGCCACCAGGGTGACGGCGTTGTCGAAGATCTGGCGCAGCAGGAAATCGTTGTGCTCCAGGGTGAGCTTGCCGGCTTCCACCTTGGAGATGTCGAGGATGTCGTTGATGATGGACAGAAGGTGCTGGGCGGCCTCGCCCACTTTCCCGAGCTTGTCCTTCATGGTCGGATCTTCGGCGCTCTGGCGGGCCAGGTGGGTGAGGCCGATGATGGCGTTCATCGGCGTGCGGATCTCGTGGCTGACGTTGGCGACAAAGGCCGTCTTGGCCCGGCTGGCCGCCTCGGCGGTTTCCTTGGCGTCGGCCAGGGCGGCTTCGGCCCGCCGGCGCATGACGATGCGCCAGAGGTCGTCGCCGATGAGCTGGAGTTCGTGGAGGTCCGAGTCGTCGTAGTCGGTGGGCTTGTTGCCGACCCCCAGCACCATGCGGACCTTGCCGTTCTCGATGACCGGGATGCCCATGTGCCGGGTGATGGGCGCGTGGCCCTCCGGATAGCCCCGCCGGCGGGCGAGGTTGGAATAGTCGTTGTGGGTGACCGGCCGGCGGGTAGTCACGGTCTCGGCCCAGATTCCCGCCTTGGAGACGGGGTAGTGGGCGTCGTAGGCCGCCTGGCAGAGCTGCCGGGTGGCGCTGGACCAGGTAACCAGTTCCAGGCTTTCCTGGTCTTCATTGACGAAGTGCAGGTAGCCGATCTGGCTGCCCGTGAGGCGTACCGCCTCGTCGATGCCCATCTGCAGCAGGGCGTGCTCGTCCAGCTGGTCCGCTTTCTGGCTCATGGCGAACATGGCCTGCAGGCGGGAGTCGCTGATCATCAGGCGCCGGTTGGCCGCCGCCAGTTCGGTGGTGCGCTCATTGACCAGCTCCTCCAGGTGGTGGCGGTACTGGTCCAGTTCGGCGCCGATACGCTTTCGCTCGGTGATGTCTTCCTTGATGGCCAGGAAATGGGTGATGCGCCCATCCGGCTGGCGTACCGGGGAAATCTGGGCGAATTCGTAATAGATCTCACCGCTCTGCTTGCGGTTGATGAACTCCCCCTTCCAGGACTGCCCGGCGCCGAGAGCCTGCCAGAGGCTGGCATAGACTTCCGGGGCCGTGAGCTTGGAAGCGAGGAAGCGGGGATTGCGGCCGATGACCTGGTCGCGGGAGTAGCCCGAGATTTCCAGGAAGGCGTCGTTCACATATTCGATACGGCCTTCCCGGTCGGTGATGACGACGCTGTGGGGGCTCTGGTCCACCGCCAGCATGAGCTTCCGGAGTTGCTCCTCGGCCTGGCGTTGTTCGGTGACATCGGCGACATAGGCCAGGAGCAGGGGCTCGTCGCCCAGGCGGATGGTTTCGGCCGAAATGCTGACCCGCAGGGAGCGGCCGTCCCGGTGCATCCATGCCGTTTCGTAATTGGCCAGGGCGCCCTTGCCCTTGAGCTGCTCCCGCCAGCGGACGCGGCTGTCCTCATCCGGCCACAGGCCCACGTTCACCGAGGTGCGGCCGATGAGTTCCTCCCGGGACCAGCCGAAGGTCTGGGCGTAGCGGTCGTTGATGTCCACGTAGGAGCCGTCGGCGACCCGGGTGATGGAGATGGCCACCGGGCTGGCGCGGAAGGCGACCTGGAAGCGCTCCTGGACCTTGCGGGATTCCTCCCGGCTGGCGTGGACCGCGGTCATGTCCCGGGCGGCCGCGAAAAATGCCGTCTGGCCGTTCCAGCTGCCCCGGCTGATGCGGGTGTCGGCGGGGATGGCGCGGCCGTCGGCGTGGAGCAGGGGAAGGTCGTTGTGGTTGCGGCCGGCGGCCCGGGCCTCGGCCAGCATGTCCCGCCATTTTTCGTGCAGTTCAGGCGGCCGAACCCGGGTCATGGGCTGGCCCACCAGGGCATTCCCGTAACCGAGTCCCTCGGATACCGCCCGGTTGTAATGGAGGATGACGCCGTCCGGGTCGATGATGAACAGGTAGTCGTCCAGGGACGAGAACAGGGTCTCGAAGCTCTGTTGCTTCTCGACCAGCGCCAGTTCGGCCCGCTTGCGCTCGCCGATGTCCATGACCGTGCCGATGGCGCGCAGCGGGCGGCCGGTGCGGTCCCGTTCGGTGATTCTTCCCCGGGAGCGTAGCCAGACCCACTCCCCGCTGCCGCAACGGGAGCGGCACTCGATCTCGTAGGGCTGGTCGGTGGACAGAGCCTGGCGGGCCATGGCGATGGCTGCTTGGCGGTCGTCCGGATGGAGGCAGGCCCGCCAGTCCCGGCTGCGGACGGGCAGTTCGTTCCGCAGGCAGCCCAGGAGGTCGGCGACGCTGTAGCTCCAGGTGAAGCGGTCGGCGACGAAATCGTATTCCCAGACCCCGGTGCTGGTGCTTTCCAGCAGCATGGACAGGCGGTCCTCGGCGTCGGCCCGCTCTTGCTGGATGGCCTGGCGGTGCCAGGCGTTGTTGATGATCTCCAGGCCCAGCCGTTCCAGGAGGCGGTGCTGGCTGATGACGCCCACCACATGGTCCCGGGAATCCACCACCGGCATGTGGCGGCAGCGCAGATGGCGCATCTTTTCCAGGGCATCGGCGACGGAGCCGACGTGGGAGACCGAGTGCACCGGCGAAGTCATCGCCTCCCGCATGGTGACGGCGCTGGGGTCGGCATGGCGGGCGAGGAGGCGGGTGATGTCCCGCTCGGTGACGATGCCGACGGCCTTGCGCCTCTCCATCACCAGGAGGTAATCCCAGCGGTTCTTGACCATCCGGTCCAGGGCCTCGGCGATGGTGCGGCCGGGGGGCAGGCCGGGGATTTCCCGGTCCATGACCATGGACAGGTTGCGGATCTTGCGGAAGACGTCGAGGCCGAGGTGGGTGCGGAAATCGGTTTCGCTCACCACGCCGACGGTCTCCCCGGCGGAGCCCACCACCACCAGGTGGCGGCAGCCGTATTCCCCCAGCAATTGGGCGGCGGAGCGGAAATCCAGGGTGGTCGGGGCGGTGAGTACCGGCTTGCTCATCACCCGGCTGACCGGCTGGCCGCAGGTGAGGCGGTCGTGGAGGAGCAGGACGGCGTCACGCTCGGTGATCATGCCCACGGGGTGGCGGTCTTCCCCCTGGACCACCAGGCAGGACAGGCGCTCGTCGGCCATGAGCCGGATGGCGTCCTCGATCTGGCAATCCGGGCCGATGGACTTGACCCGGACGGTCATGATGTCCGTCAGCTTGAGGTTGGTAATGGATTTCATGGGCACGGCCCGCGGGGAACAGCGGTCAGCGTGGCCGGCCATGGCCGGGGCGGGATGCCGTCGTTCGGCCCATCATTCGGCGTCGCCGTAGCGTTCGGCGACGGAGCGGAAGTGGGCGAAATTGTTCAGGAAGGCGTCGACCACGTCCGGATCGAAATGGCGCCCCCGCTCCCCGGCGATGATGTCCCGGGCGGTCTCGTAGGGCATGGGCGGCTTGTACACCCGGCGCATGATGAGGGCGTCGAAAACGTCGGCCAGGGCCATCAGGCGGGCGGACACCGGGATGTCGTCGCCCTTGAGCCCTTCCGGATAGCCGCTGCCGTCCCACCGCTCGTGGTGGAAGTGGGCGATTTCCTTGGCGATGGTGAGGAATTCCACCGGCTTGGCAGCGTCCCGCTCGGCCTGCTCGATGGCCTCGGACCCCAGCTTGGCGTGGGTCTTCATGATCTCCCACTCTTCCGGGGTGAGCTTGCCGGGCTTCAGGAGGATGTGGTCGGGGATGCCCACCTTGCCGATGTCGTGGAGGGGCGCGGACTTGGCCAGGGAGTCGATGGTGCGGTCGGTGAGGTAGGACGAGAAGCGGGGGTGCTGCTGCAGGTCCTTGGCCAGGGTGCGGACGTATTCCTGGGTGCGGTGCAGGTGGTTGCCGGTTTCCGGGTCCCGGGTTTCCGCCAGGCGGGCGAGGGCATGGATGCTGACCTCCTGGATGAGCTGGTTCTCGCTCATGCGCCGGGCGACTTCCGCCTCCAGGTAGGTGTTCTGGTCCTTCAGCCAGTCCCGGGCGTGCTTCACCTCCAGCTGGGCACGCACCCGGGCCATGACGATGGCCGGCCGCAGGGGCTTGGTGATGTAGTCCACGGCGCCGCAGTCGAGGCCGTGCTCCTCGTCCTCGGTGGCGTCCATGGCGGTGACGAAGATGACGGGGATGTCCCGGGTGCGGGGATTTTCCCGCAGGTGGGCGAGGACTGCGTAACCGTCCATTTCCGGCATCATGACGTCGAGGAGGATGAGGTCGGGCTGGGGATCGCTGGCGGCGATCTGGAGCGCCCGCTGCCCCGAGTTGGCAGCCCGCACCCGATAGGTGGGTTGAAGCAGCTCGCCGAGGACCGTCAGGTTCTCCGGCGTATCGTCAACGATAAGAAGGGTTGCCCGATGTCTTTCCATCGCCTTCGTGTCTCTCCCCTTGCTGGCCGACAGGGACGGCCACCCCACGCTACGTGTTTTCCGTATTGTTACGTATTGCCGGGCATCTTGTCACCGGCAAAGAACACTTTGGCCGAAGGTCCGCGCCGCGGTCAGGCGATTTCGGCGGCGATGCGCTGGTAGGCGGCGAAGCGCCGCTCGTCCATGTGATGCTCGGCCAGGGCGGCGCGCAGGGCGCAGTCCGGTTCCCGGTCGTGGCGACAGTCCCGGAAGCGGCATTGGCCGAGGTAGGGGCGGAATTCCCGGAAGGCATGTTTCAGCTCCCCGCGGTCCAGGTGGGCGAGGCCGAATTCCTGGAGGCCCGGGCAGTCGATGAGGTGGCTGGTCCCGTTGAGGTGATAGAGGCAGGCGTGGGTGGTGGTGTGCTTGCCGGAATCCAGGGCGGCGGAGATTTCCCGGGTGGCGGCATTGGCTTCCGGCACCAGGGCATTCACCAGGGTGGACTTGCCCATGCCGGACTGGCCGACCAGGACGCTGGTGCGGCCTTCCAGGTGGGGGCGCAGGTCTTCGGCGTGGGC
>JBLNBI010000320.1:0-9994 GCA_050259815.1 Actinomycetota bacterium
ACATGGGATCCGGGCCCGGAGTGGTGGGATTGTCGGGCATGCAGGTGAAGCCGTTGGTGCCCTGGCGCAGGGTGCGCATCTTGCCGTCCGGGGTCATGGCGACGATGGTGGCGCCGTTGCCGACCCCGGCGGGGGCGGCGGCCAAGGCACTGGAAATGAGGTCCCGGTCGGCGGAGGCGGCCGCGCCTTGGCCATGGACCGCAGTGGCCAGGATGCTTAGGGAAAAGGCCAGCAGACCGTAAGCAAGGGGGAGGGAGGTGTTGCGCATCGGAATCTCCTTCGGAGAGGGCCGGAAAGACGCCGTTCGGCCGTCTGACCGGGCAATAACCCTTGGGGTTCCGAGGCTTTATAGGGGGGCGACGCCCGGGGCCGGCGGAATGCGGCCTCAGGCGCTCTGCTGGATCAGCCCGCCCTTGAACTTGTCCAGGGCATGGGCGATGGCGAGGGCCTCTTCGGAGGGAAACTGGCGGAGGGTTTCCTTGGTTTCCCGGTCGACGAGTTTGACGACGGTCCAGCCCGTTTCCTCGTCCTGGGAGAATTCCAGGTTGGTGTTGATGGTCCGGAGGGCCTTGTTCAGGTCCTTTACCAGTTCCTGGGTGGATTCCCGGGTGGGCTTGCCGTTTGCAGCCGTCTCGGCGGCCTTCGGGGCCGCCCTGGAGGCGTCGTCGGCAGGCTTGGCGACGACCGGACGACCGGCTCCCTGGAACGGGGAGAAGCCGGTGGAGCCGCTGGAATAGACAAGTTGAGCGTTCAACATTCTCTAAAGGCCCGGGTCGATATCGCTGGAGCGGTTGGGTAAAGGAGGTGAGATATGGGCTGCTGCGCCCGCAATTCTACCGGTAAGCATGACATACATCAAATCCATGTTTTCCAAGGGGTTTTCATGTCGGGATGGTCCGGCGGCTGCCGCCTGTCCGCACATAGACCAGTTCGGCGCTTCTCTTGTTGCGCAGACGGCCGGACGGCAGGGGGAGGTCTCCCAGAGGAATCTGGTTGAGGAACTGGGGGCTGTAAGGGTCCTGAACGTCGAAGACGCTGCAGACCGCTTGGCCCGCGGCGGGCGTATCGGCCAGTCCTTCCTGTCCGTGGGCGACATAGAGCCGGGTTCGTTCCGGATTGGTCCATAGCCCGTGGGCCTCCCTCCCGTGGCTGGGAAAGGAGCCGGTCACCACCCGCTGCCCCTGGGGCGCCGTGCGGTCGATGATGGCGATCCGGCTGGACGGGGTGGCGCCGGTTGCCATCTCCTCAACTCGGGCCTGGGACACATAGGCCACCTGGCCACCGGCGTTGTCCACGAATTCCACCTGGTTGGGGCGGGCGTTCAGGCTGAGGGGGATGGCGTCCATGAGTTTGGGCTCCAGGGTCGCCGACCAGACGGTAAGGCCGTCGGCCAGCTTGTGGGAGAGCCACAGCTCCCGGCCGTCCGGGCTGAGTTTCTGGAAGGCGGTGAAGCCGTGGGGATCGTGCTCCTGGATGTTCACCAGGGTGCGGCGCTGGGGACGGCTGCAGCCGTCGGCGCCGGTGCAGGGTTCCACCACCTCGAAGGCAGCCGTCTTGTGGGAGGTCACGAAGGCCAACCGTCCATCCCGGGAAAAGCTGACCTGGGCGGGGCCGTTCAGGGAGTTCATGTAGGACCGCACCGCCCCGGCCGGGACGCCGTTGCACTCCCGCAGGGCGGCGGTCGTGTCTACGATGGCGATACGGTCCTCCCCCCGCAGGCAGACCCAGATCTCCCGGGCGTTGCGGGTAAAGGCGGGGCCGTGGGGCTCCCGGCCGACCAGGATGCCGCTGCTCAGGCGCACGGCATTGGTCTGTTCGCCGGCCTGGGGGTTGGGGCAGCAGCCCACGACCTTGAGGCTTTCCAGGTCGATCAGGTAGAGGTTGCTGCTGCCGCGGCCGGTGCAGGCCAGGAGACGGTTGTCCGGCGAGGGGCTGGCCCCGTGCAGTCCGATGGCGCCGTGGTACAGGGGCGTGGCATGCATGCCCCCGGCCGCCAGGCGGAAAGGCTCCCGGGGGTCTTCGTCGAAGGAGGTGAGGTTGATGGTGCCGTGGACGGCGTTGGTGACGGGGTCGATGACCGAGAGGGTGTTGGAGTCCTCGTTGCAGATGAGGACGAGGTCCCGGAAAGCAGCCGGCCGGGCGGCTTCGGCGGCAGCCGGATCGAAGGGAAGGGCAGCGGCCAGGGCCGTGGCGGTGCTGCGGGTGATGAAGTGACGCCGGCTCCAGTCCATGCCCTGCCTCCTCTGCGCTGCGGCGGATGTACCGGAAATTCTCTGGGCATGGGGCGGGGCGGGCAATGCAGCGTGGGCCGTATTTCCGTCGGGTGCGGGACAGTGCCGCCGAAAAAAACAAAGGGCGCCTGACGGCGCCCTTGGCTGATCCTTTCCGGGTTAATCCCGGGGCACGCTGTCCGCGAAGGACGGGCGCTGCATCAGCTTGTCGTAGAGCCGGGCCAGGTTGGGGTGGGTTTCCCGCCAGTCGATGTTCGGGAAGCGGAAGGCCAGGTAGCCCAGGGCGCAGCCGACGGCGATGTCGGCCAGGGAGAAGTGGGTGCCCATGCAGTGGGCCTTTTCGCCGTACTCCTTGGCCATGAAGTCGAGGCCGCGGGCGATCTTGTCCCGCTGGCGGGCGATCCAGGCGGCGCTGCGCTCGTTTTCCGGGCGCTTGGCTTCCAGGAAGGCTGCCGCGGCGGCATCGCAGATGCCGTCGGCCAGGGCTTCCCAGCGCTTCACTTCGGTGCGCTCCCGGTTCGGGGTGGGGAAGAGCTTGGCGTTTGGGGTGACGTTGTCGATGTATTCGACGATGACCCGGGAATCGAAGAGCGGGGTCTCGTCGTCCAGGAGCAGGACGGGAATCTTGCCCAGGGGATTGATGCTGGGAACCTTGCTCTCGGCCAACCAGGGAGAATCGACCTCGAAGTCGTACTCGATCTTCTTTTCGGCCAGGACGATACGGACTTTACGCGCGTAGGGACTGGTCAGGGAGCCGATCAGCTTCATAGGAATTCTCGTGTTGCTTGGTTGGGGATCGCGATTATACCCTACCGCTACAGGGTTCACCTGATGGCGATGGTAGCGGTTTGCCGGAGGGTGTGGTGGGCGGATAAAATTGCGCCTTTTACACCCGAGTTTCCCCATGACTTCCACTCCGCTTACGGCCCTGTCGCCGCTCGATGGGCGCTACGCCGCCAAGGTCGATGCCCTGCGTCCCCAGTTTTCCGAGTACGGCCTGATCCGCCGCCGTCTGCAGGTGGAAATCGAGTGGCTCAAGGCCCTGGCCGCCGAGCCCCACTTCGCCGAAATCCCCGCCTTCTCCGCCGCCACCGTCGCCCAGCTGGACGCCCTGGTGGCCGGCTTCGGTCCCGAGCAGGCCGCCGAGGTGAAGGCCATCGAGGCCACTACCAACCACGACGTCAAGGCCCTGGAATACTGGATCAAGGACAAGACCAAGGACAACGCCGAGGTCACCAAGGTCAGCGAGTTCATCCACTTCGCCTGCACCTCCGAGGACATCAACAACCTGTCCCACGCCCTGATGTGCAAGGGCGCCCGGGAAGAAGCCATGCTGCCCATGCTGGACAAGGTGATCGCCAAGCTCAAGGAGCTGGCCCACGCCTACGCCGACCTGCCCATGATGAGCCGCACCCACGGCCAGCCCGCCACCCCCTCCACCATGGGCAAGGAAATGGCCAACGTGGCCTACCGCCTGGACCGGGCCCGTGCCCGCATCGCCGGCGTGGAGCTGCTGGGCAAGATCAACGGCGCCGTCGGCAACTACAACGCCCACCTGGCCGCCTACCCGGGCTTCGACTGGGAAGGCTTCGCCAAGAAGTTCGTCGAATCCCTGGGGCTCACCTTCAACCCCTACACCATCCAGATCGAACCCCATGACGCCCTGGCCGAGCTGTTCGACGCCTTCGCCCGGGCCAACAGCGTCCTGGTGGACCTGGACCGGGACGTCTGGGGCTACATCTCCCTGGGCTTCTTCAAGCAGAAGGTCAAGGCCGGCGAAGTGGGCTCCTCCACCATGCCCCACAAGGTCAATCCCATCGACTTCGAGAATTCCGAAGGCAACCTGGGCCTGGCCAACGCCGTGCTGCGCCACCTCTCCGAGAAGCTGCCCGTCTCCCGCTGGCAGCGGGACCTCACCGACTCCACCGTGCTGCGCAACATGGGCGTCGGCCTGGGCTATGCGCTCCTGGGCTACGACTCCCTGCTGAAGGGCCTGAACAAGCTGGAGATCAACGCCGACCTGATGAAGGCCGACCTGGACGCCAACTGGGAACTGCTGGCCGAGCCCATCCAGACCGTCATGCGCCGCTACGGCATCGCCAATCCCTACGAGAAGCTGAAGGAATTGACCCGCGGCACCCGCGTTTCCCGGGAGGGCATGCAGGCCTTCGTCCAGACCCTGGAAATCCCGGCCGAAGCCAAGGCCGAGCTCCTGAAGCTGACCCCCTGGGATTACACCGGCAAGGCTGCCGAGCTGGCCAAGCGCATCTGATCCCATGAAATGCGGCAAGTGCGGGCAGGAGGTACCGGAAGGCGCCGTCTATTGCCCGTTCTGCACGGCGGAGGGCGCCTCGGATGAGAAGGAAGTCATCCGGGGCGGCGTGCGGGGAGGGCTGATCGGCCTGGTCCTGGGGCTCATCCCCGCCGTCATCCTGCTCTCCATCTACGGACCCGAACGGGGGATCAAGGCCATCGCCTTCGCCGTGCCCGTCGCCACCTTCACCACCGGCCTCATCCTGGGGCTGGTCAAAGCCAAAAGAAACTGGAAATGAGTTTTGCCGAGAACCTGAAGAAACTGCCGGGGATTTCCCACCTGGCCGCCATCAACCTGCTGGACGGCGAAGGCAACGTGGTCGCCGCCATCGAGAACAAGCCGGGCAGCGCCGGTTCCGTGGCCGTCTACAACCACCTGGCCCAGACCTACGGGGCCATCACCCCGGAAGCCGCGAAGAAGGGCCTGGAAATCTACGCCGAGCACACCGAGGACGCCCGCGCCCATCCCGGCAAGCACCCCAATATCGACCGGCTCATCGAGCTGGACGAAAAGCAGGCCACCCTGCGGGCGAAGCACGTTTTCGCCGTCTGAGCGCCTTCTAGGCGGCCTTATCTAGGCGCCAGGGTGGCGGCCACCCGGAAGCCGATGGCGTTGTTGCGCAGGGTCCCGTCCCGGCGGCTGCGGTTGCCGGAACGCACATCCTTGGCCATGGAATTCCAGGAGCCGCCGCGCCGGGCGTAGCGGCTGCAATCGCCGCCTTCCCGGACCGAACCGTCGGTCGGGGCGCCGGTATAGCTCTCGTGCCAGCAGTCGGCGGTCCATTCCCAGACATTGCCCAGGACATCGTGGAGCCCGAAGGCGTTGGGCCGGAAGCTCCCCACCGGCGCCGTGTAGGCGTGGCCGTCGTTGCAGTCGTGGAGCGCCCAGCGGGCGAACATGTCGGCGAGGGACAGGTCGGCCACATTGGCGTAGCCGCAGGCGTCCTGGGGCTTCTCCCCCCAATGGCGGGCGGCGGTGGTGCCGGCCCGGGCGGCGTATTCCCATTCAGCCTCGCTGGGCAGGCGATAGGACTTGCCGGTCTTCAGGTTCAGCCAGCGCAGGTATTCCCGCACATCCTCCCGGTTCACACAGGTGACCGGGTGGTCGTCCCCCTGCTCGAAGCCCGGATTGCGCCAATTCTTGTCGGCCTCGAGCTGCCACTGGTCGTTGCGCCACACGTAGCAGCCGGTACCCCCGGGGTAGCCGGTGTCCGAAACGAAGCGGGCGAATTCCCGCCGGGTAACCTCGAAGCGGCCCAGGGCGAAGGGCGCCCGGATGGCGACCGGGTGCAGGGGGCCTTCGTCGGCGACCCGGCCGTCCTCCCCGGCCGGGGTGCCCATGGTGAAGCTGCCGGCGGGCAGGATGACCATTTCCGGGCAGTCGGGGCAGTCCCGGAAGGATTTCCCGTCCGCTGGCGGTGTTGCCCTGGCGGGGGCGGTTACGGGCACGGGCGTAGCCGCTGCCGGGGCGGGCGCAACGGCCGCCGTGCGGTTGGCTCCCCGCAGCCGGTTCTGGGCCAGCAGGGCGAATTTCCCCTCCGGGTACTGCCGCAGATAGGCGGCAAAGTCCTCCGGATCGCCGCTGGCCTTGATGCTGTTCCAGAACTCCAATTCCACCGTCACCGGATCGACGCCGCTCGCCACCGGTGCGGAAGGCGCTGCCGGCGCCGGGCCGGTCCCCGCCAGGTACAGTTCGCCGCCCACCAGGGAGCCGTATTCCCAGGGTTCCTGGCGGCTCTGGGTGGCCTTGACCACCCGCTCCCGGACGCGGCGCAGCATGATGGCCAGGTCCACCGGGTCCTCGGCATGGGCGAGCAGGGCGGTGGTGTAGGGGCTGTGGTCCCCCTCGCCGTCCTCGGCGGTCTTGCCGTCCTTGGTGGCGTAGGAAATGAGGGTGCCGGTGGCGGCATCCACCGGCGCCAGGCCCCGGCCGATGCCGGCGGAGCGGTTGCGGGCGGCCAGGCTGCGGGACAGGGGGTTGTCCCGGCAGGCGTCCAGGAAGACCAGCTTGACCTGGGCCTCGTCCATCTCGTCCAGGATGTCGGAGAGCTTGATCATCTGGTACTTGAGGTCCCGCTCGCTGGATAGCTTGGCGTCCACCGGCACCAGATAATTGACGCCGTTGGCCTGCATGCCGTGGCCGGCGTAGAAGAAGAGGGCGACGTAGGCCCCTTCCGAACGGCTGCCGAAGCGGCGGATGGCGTCCTCCATGGCCTGCTTGCCGCCGTCGTTCACCAGTTCGGTGTCGAAGCCCAGGCGCTTCAGCTTGGCGGCCATGGCGGTGGCGTCGTTCTTGGGATTGGGCAGTTCCACCGTGTTCCGGTAGGCGCTGTTGCCGATGACCAGAGCGATCTTCCGCGGCCCGGGGGCGGTCCCGCCGTAGGCGGAGGCCAGGGTGGTCAGCAGGAGCACGAGGAAGGCGAGCAGGCGGCCCATGGGGTTCCAATGACTGTTGGATCAGGGGATATTCTACGGGGTCCGGCGTGGGGCAAGGCACTCTCGTATAACATATCCCGCTTCCAGCCCCATTCTTCACGCCTGATGAACAGTCCCTCCCTGCCGGTATCGGAAATGCCGCCCGCCGAGACCGCCGTCCGGGCCCTGCTGGCCGACGGCCTGCTCTCCCGGGCCGGCTACCCGAGCCTGGCCCGGCTGCTGCCCCACGTGGTGGAACGGCGGGCGAGGGCGGGGGAAACCCTCTTTTCCCGGGGCGACAGCGCGGATCACCTGTACCTGGTCCTGGAGGGCGAGGTGGGGCGGCGGACGGCCGACGGACAGGTCCGGGTGGCCATCGCCCGCTGCGGCGAGGAAGCGGCGACCGACTGCGCCGCCTACCTGGCGGATGCCGTGGCCTTGAGCGATGTCCGGCTGCTCTCCATTCCCCGGTCCAGCCTGGCGAACCTGCTGGCCGGCAACCCGGGGCTGCGTTCCGACTTCTACCTCGCCCTGACTTCCCTCCTGGCCGGGGCGGAGCAAGGCACGGTGCCGGCTGCCAAAGCCGCTCCCCCAGCGGAACGGGGCGGCGCCAAGGCGGTAGTCGGCTGGCTGGTGGCGCTCCTCGCGCCGGCCGCCATCCTCTTCCTGGGCGGCGATTGGGGGCTGGAGCGCAACGCCCTCTATTTCGTGGCCGTGTTCTCGTCGGCCATCGTCATGTGGATCTTCTCCCTGGTGGACGAATACCTGCCCGGGATCTTCGCGCTGCTGGCGACCCTGGCCATGGGGTTGGTGCCGGTGCCGGTCATCCTGGCGGGGCTCGCTTCCGACGGCTTCGTCCTGGCCATGAGCATCCTCGGCCTGGCGGCGGTGATCGTCTCGTCGGGCCTCAGTTACCGGCTGCTCCTGCTGCTGCTTTACCGCTTGCCCAATACCCCCTTCTGGCAGAATTTCGGCCTGCTGCTCACCGGCTTCGCCCTGACCCCCCTGGTACCCTCCATCAACGGCCGGGTGGCGCTGCTGACCCCCTTCATGCAGGACATGGGGGAAATCCTCCGCCTCGCCCCCAAGGGCCAGGCAGCCACCCGGCTGGCGGTGTCCGCCTTCACCGGGGCGAGCCTGCTGTCGGCGGTTTTCCTGTCCAGCAAATCGGTGAATTTCGTGGTCTTCGGGCTGCTCCCCGACCAGGCCAAGGACCAGTTCCAATGGCTGGACTGGCTGCTTGCCGCCGGCGGTACGGGCATTGCCCTGCTGGCGGGCTATTTCCTCCTGGCGGCGGTCATGTTTCCCGGCGGCGGTGCCTCGGGGCTTTCCAAGGACCAGGTGGCGGCCCAACTGTCGGTCCTGGGGCCCGTGAAGCGGCGGGAATGGGCGGCGCTCCTGGGCATCGGCGCCTTCATGGTGGGCATCGCCACCGCCGGCCTCCACAAGGTCCAGCCCCCCTGGCTCAGCCTGGCCGTCCTCTACGCCCTGCTCCTCTTCGGGACCCTGACCAAGAAGGAATTCCAGGAAAAGATCGACTGGCCCTTCCTCATGTACCTGGCCGGGATCGTGGGGATCACCGCCGCCTTCGGCTACCTGGGCATCGACCGCATGATCGCCGCCCGCCTGCCCGAACTGGGCGAATACATGCGGACCAACTTCCCGGCCTTCATCGCCATCCTCTTCGCGGTGGTCTTCGTCATCCGCTTGGCGGTGCCCATCAGCGCCACCATCGTCATCCTGGCCACCATTTTCATGCCCCTGGCCGAGACCTACGGCGCCAATCCCTGGGTCGTCGGCTTCGTCATCCTGGTGGTGGGGGAGATGTGGTTCTTCCCCTATCAATGCTCCTATTACCTGCAATTCCGGCAGCTCACCCACCACTGCGAATCCTTCGATGAGCGCCGCTTCCTGGTCTTCAATGCCCTGGGCAACGCCGCCAAGCTGGCCGCGGTGTATCTGTCCATTCCCTGGTGGAAGGCGATGGGGCTGCTATGAGCCGGCTGCGCAAGATCCTTATCGTCCTCCTCCTGCTGGCCACGTCGGCGCTGGTGGTCGGTTTCAACCTGGACAAGCCCCGGGTGCTGGTGCTCCACAGCTACGACAAGGACTACGCCTGGAGCCGGGACGTGAATGCGGGCCTGCGGCGGGTCCTGGACGACAAGCCCCATTACGCGGTGCGCTGGTTCTACATGGACGCCAAGCGCCATCCCTGGCCGGACTACAAGGAAAACATCGGCCGCTCCGCCCGGCGCATGGTGGACGACTGGAAGCCCGACGTGGTCATCGCCGTGGACGACGATGCCCAGGCCTATGTGATGAAGCACTACGCCGGGCGGCCCGATATCCGCATCGTCTTCGCCGGGGTCAACGGCGAACCCGCCGCCTACGGCTACGAAGGGGCCGGCAACGTCACCGGCATTCTGGAGCGCAAGGAGCTGGCCTTCGTGAAGGACACCCTGCTGACCCTGGCCGCCGGCCGGCCGGTGCGGGTCGTGCATATCGGCGACAATTCCGAGTCGGTGGCCAACGACGACCGCTACATGCGCAGCCTGGACTGGAGGCCGGTGCAGATGCTGGATTCCCGGCTGGTGGATAGCTTCGAGGCCTGGCAGGCAGCGGTTCTCGCCACCGCCGGCAAGGCTGATTTCATCATCACCACCAATTACCGAAAGCTGCCTCGATCAGCCGGCGATAAGGCCTTGGTGCCAGCCCGGGAGGTGGTGAGATGGACCGTGGAACACAGCCCGGTGCCGGTGATCGGCACCAACGGCTTCTACGTGGAGGATGGCGGCGCCCTGGCCATCGGCACCTCGCCCTACGAACAGGGGGAAGTGGCTGCCGGCCTGGCCGTTGAGCTGATCGAGAAGGGAACGCCGCCCGCCAGCCTGCCGGTCCGTGCGGGCCGGCAGTTCGTGGTCTATATGCGGGAAAGCGGGATGCGGGCGAGTGGGATGGCCCTTCCCCGGTTCTACGAATCCTTTGCCCGGGCCACCCGCAACTACTTCGACTAGAGGGTGCGCTTGTCGATGACC